>CP191782.1:0-248638 GCA_050563515.1 Bradyrhizobium guangxiense
ACATAGGCGCCGATGGCGTAGAATGCGCTCTGCCCAAGCGAGAACTGGCCCGAGCCGCCGGTCAGGATATTCAGCGCCAGCACGGCGAGGCCCAGATACAGCAACTGGGTCAGCTGGAAGATGACGAAGTTCTTGGCAATCAGCGGAACGGCGAGGAGAAGCAGCAGGACCACCAGAGAGGTCCCGGTGCCCAGCGTCATGGCCCGCTTCGGAACGGCCTCGACCGCCGAGGCTTCCGTGACGACGTCTTCTACAGCGCTCATGATCAAACTCGCTTGACGATGTGCCGGCCGAATAGACCAGCGGGTTTGACGACCAGGACGGAGATGATCAGCGCGAGCGCGATCGGCAGTTTCCAGCTCGTTGCCGACGCCGGGGATGTAGGTGCCAGCAAGGTTCTCGAAGATGCCGACCAGGAAGCCGCCGACCACGGCGCCGAACGGGCTGGTCAGTCCGCCGAGCACCGCGGCGGCGAAGCCGTAGATCAGCACGCCGCCCATCATGTTGGGCTCGAGGAATACGACCGGAGCGATCAGCATGCCCGCGATCGCGCCGATCGCCGACGCCATGCCCCAGCCCAGCGCGATCATCCAGGAGGTGTTGATGCCGACCAGCCGCGCCGATTCAGGCACCGAGGCGGCCGCCCGCATCGCAAGCCCGATCCGCGTGTACTGGAAGAAGAAATACAGTCCGATCAGCAGCAGCACGGTAACGCCGATCATGCCGGCCTGGTGGGTCGAGATCAGCTGGCTGCCGAGGAACGGCGAGGAGCCGAACGGGGTCGGGTATTGCTTGATGGTGAAGTCCCAGATCAGGCCGGCCGAGGAGTTGATGATCGCGTAGAGCGCGATGAAGCCGGCGACATTGGTCAGCACCGGCGCCTTCGCCAGCGGCTTGAACAGGATGCGCTCGATGGCGATGCCGCCGACGAAGGAGAGCGCCAGCGCGATGATGAATGCACCCCAATAGGGGATGCCCCATTGCATCAATTGCCAGGAGATGAAGGTCGAGAACATCGCCATCTCGCCTTGCGCGAAGTTGAGATGGTCGATCGCCTGGTAGATCATGACCACCGCGAGCGCCATGCAGGCGTAGATCGCACCCGTGGCGATGCCGGCCAGGACCTGGTTGGTAAATAGTTCCATTGTCCCGGCTCCTCAGTACCCCAGATAGGATTTGCGGATTTCTTCGTTGTTCGCGATGTCCTTGGCATTGCCCGACATCACGATACGGCCGGTCTCGATCACATAGGCCTGGTCGGCGAGGCTCGAGCGCGAGCTGGGCGTTCTGCTCGACCACCAGGATCGATACCTTGTCCTCGCGATTGATCTTGCCGAGGATGCCGAACAGGTCGCGCACGACGAGCGGCGCCAGGCCGAACGAAGGCTCGTCCAGCAGCATCAGCCGCGGCCGCAGCATCAGGGCGCGGGCGACCGCGAGCATCTGCTGCTCGCCGCCGGAGAGCGTGCCGGCCTGCTGGGTGTGTCGCTGCTTCAAGACCGGGAAATGCGCATACATGCGCTCGATGTCGGAGAGGATGCCGGCGCTGTCCTTGCGGGTGATGGCCCCGAGCTGGAGATTCTCCTCCACCGTCATGGTGGTGAAGGTGCCGCGGCCCTGCGGTACATGGGCGATGCCGAACCGGACGATGCTCTCGGTGGAGCGGTTGTTCAGCGGCTTGCCGTCGAACTCGACGCCGCCGGTCGAGCGCACCATGTTGCAGATCGCGCGCAGCGTGGTGGTCTTGCCGGCGCCGTTGGCGCCCAGCAGCGTGGTCAGCGAGCCCTCGTTGAGGGAGAAGGACAGGCCATGGAGCGCCTGGACCTGACCGTAGTAGGCGCGCAGGTCCTTGACGTTGAGCAGTGTCGTCATTGGTCCTTGCTCCCGAGATAGGCCTTGATGACGTCGGGGTCCGCCTGCACCTGGGCGGGCGTGCCTTCCGCGAGCTTCTTGCCGAAGTTCAGCGCGACCACGTGGTCGGCGATCGACATGACGAGGCCCATGTGGTGCTCGACCAGCAGCACGGTCATGTGGCGCTCGTCGCGGATGCGGCGGATAAGGTCGCCGAGCACATGGACTTCCTCGTGATTGAGGCCGCCGGCGGGCTCGTCGAGCAGCAGGATCTTCGGATCGGCAGCTAACGCGCGCGCCAGCTCGACGCGCTTCTGCGTGCCGAACGGCAGGCCGGACACAGTGGTGTGGGCGACGTCCTCGAGGTCGAGATAGGCGAGGATCTCGTGCACCTTCTTGTTGACGCTGCTCTCGCTCCGGCGAATCCAGGCCAGGCGCAGCGAGTCGCTGATGATGTCGCTGGAGGTCCGGGCGTGCGTTCCGACGCGGACGTTGTCCATCACCGTGAGGTTGGGAAACAGCGCCACGTTCTGGAAGGTGCGGCCGATGCCGATTTCGGCGATCCGGTGCGGCGGCCGCGACAGGATGCTCGCGCCCTCCATCAGGATATCGCCGGACGACGGCTGGTAGAGCCGCGAGAGGCAGTTGAACAGCGTGGTCTTGCCGGCGCCGTTAGGGCCGATCAAGCCGAGGATCTGGCCCTTGTGCATGTCAAAGGACACGCCGTTGAGCGCGATGATGCCGCCGAACACGACGCTGACGTCGCGAACCGCGAGCAGGGGCGATGTCCCCTGCGCGAGCTGTGCCTGCGTCATCTCGTTTCGCCTTTGTCGTTCGGCGACTTGGTGGGCGACCACGCTCCGCAACGACTACGGCTATCCGAACCCCTCCGCTTCTCGCGCACTTTTCCCTCCTGATTGTGTCATTGTTTTTTTGGGATTTGACGTCGCAACTTGCGCATCGCCTCCAATCCTCGGCTGCTCTACAGAGCTAATCAAAGCGTTTCGGTGTTCAGCTCAATGTCGCAAATGCAGACCGATCGAAAGCCATCAGCTCATCGGCTCTTCCGTCACGCACCTTCAAAAGCCATTGCGGATCCTGAAGTAGCGCCCGGCCAACGGCCACGAGATCGAATTCCTCTCGGTCCAGACGACGGACCAGTTCGTCCAAGGATGCCGGTCGCGAGCCTCTCTCCGCCGTATGCGGCGATGAACTCACCCGTCAGCCCCACCGAGCCGACCGAAATCGTCGGCAAGCCAGTCACCTTTTTCGCCCACCCGGCGAAATTCAGATCCGAGCCGTCGAATTCCGCCTCCCAGAAGCGCCGCTGCGAGCAATGAAGAACGTCAACACCGGCTTCGCGCAGAGGCTTCAACCACGCCTCCAACTCGTTCGGCGTGCTGGCGAGCTTCACGGCGAAGTCCTGCTGCTTCCACTGGCTGATCCGAAGCAATATCGGAAACTCGGTGCCGACCGATTTACGCACCGCGTGCACGATATCGGCGGCGAAACGCGCTCTTCCGGGCAGGTTTCTGCCGCCATACGCATCTTCTCTGCGGTTGGTCCCCTGCCAGAAAAATTGGTCGATCAGATAGCCGTGTGCTCCATGCAGCTCGACGGCATCGAAATTCAAGCGCTTGGCGGCAAGAGCGGCATCCGCGAAGGCTCGGATGGCGTCCGCAATGTCTTCATCGCTCATCGGAACGCCCAGATTCTTCTCGGGTCGCGAAAGCCCCGAAGGGCTGTCGTAGGCGCCTGGGGGCTGCCAGTCCTTCTCGCGCGTGCGGACGGCGCCGACGTGCCAAAGCTGAGGCGCCATCAGTCCACCGGCATCATGGACTTCGTCCACGACGCGACGCCAGCCGGCAAGCTCCTGTACGCCGTGAAACCGAGGGACGTTCGGATCGTTCAATGAAGCCGGGCGATCAACCCCTGTCCCCTCCGAAATGATAAGTCCGACCCCGCCTTCGGCACGGCGGCGGTAGTACTGCGCTACATCTGCGGTAACAATGCCATTTGGAGAGAACGAGCGGGTCATCGGCGCCATAACGACGCGATTTGGCAGGCTCAGGCCCTTATAGGTGAACGGGCGGAAAAGAACGTCGATCGCCATTTGCGCTCCCGACTGGCTCTAACCCAGTGAAGTTCGGTGCGAGCGATTGATCTCGCGGTTGCGATTCGGAGTGCGCCTATCGACGATCATCACCGTCCCCCGCTTCGGCGAATTCTTGGACGGCTTTTTTTTCAAGGAGTTCTTGCAACTCCCCACGAGCCTTGCCTGCCAGCGATCCCAACTGGAATCAAATCCATACAGTTCTAAATAAGAACTGTCAATGACGCTGATTATATCTCTTAATCGTGATGAATTTGGCTAGGCATCATAACCAAGTTCTTTTTTAGAAGTGTTATGATCGAGGTCGACTGCTCTTCCAGGTGATTTCGACTGCCTGGTCCGGGGGTGCGCCTGCAGGTCTCACGAACCTGTTCGGCGACGCTCGTCGAAATCGCCTGCGCAGAACGCAGATCGATAAGCGCCCACGCGCAGCCGCCCCGGGCGTCAGGCGTCCATTATTCGTTTCATCGTGGCCCTTTGCATTGATCGCGGCGTCAGGCGATTTGAGAAGGCGGCCATCTTGTTCGCCAGGCCCGCGACCACCATGGCCTTTCCTTGCATGAGCGCCCGAATACCGCTCGCGGCGACTGGACGCGGCTTCATGGTGAGAAGGCGCAGCAAGCCCGATGCGGTTGCGCCGGCTGCCGCATCGAAGCCCGTTGCGGTGTGTCCTGGGCAGAGACTGGTCACGACCACACCGTGCGGGCGGAGTTCGTCACGCAGAGCCTCGCCAAAGGCCAGCACATAAGCCTTGGTCGCCGCATAGGCCGCATAGCTGGGAACGGCCTGGAAGCCCAGAAGGCTGGCGATGAGAAGGATATGTCCGGATCGCCGCTGAGCCATGTCGCGGCCGAAAAGATAGGTCAGCTCTGTGAGCGTCGTGATGTTGAGCTGAATCATGTTCGCGGTCTGCTCGATCGGCGTCTCCAAAAATCGCCGTGCAAGCCGAATCCGGCATTGTTCACCAAGATGTCGATCGCCACCGACCTCGCATCGAGACTGCTTTTCAGGCGGCCGGCCGCACCCGGCGCGGCAAGATTGATAGCCTCGACCAGCACATCCACTTCGTATTTGCGGCGGAGATCGGAGGCAAGTTTTTCCATCGGCTCTTGCCGTCGAGCCGCCAACACGAGATTGACCTTCTGCGCCGCCAGGATATCTGCGAATTCGAGGCCGAGGCCACTCGACGCCCCCGTGATCAGCGCCCGTTTTCCGGCGAAACTATCCGTTGCTGCTTCCGACATCGTTCTCTTTCTCGTCTATTTCGAGTCAGCGAATGGGGCTCGGGCAAATTCTCAATCCGAACACCGGCCTATCCTTTCAAGCGACAGCAGCGTCTCGAACCTGTTTCGCCGCTGCATCCAGAACGGCCTGAGCCAGATCAGGGTCATTGATCACGCGCGATAGCGTCACTGCGCCAACCATCGTCGCGAGAATGGCCATCGCCTTACTGCGGGAGACCTCGTCGCCGGCGCTGGCGAGAAAGCGATCGAGTACGTCGAGATGCGCTTTGATCCCCGCTTCGAATTCCGCCTTCACGTCGGGGCCCTGTCGGGCGGCGTCCGAGCCGAGCGCCACGATCGGACAGCCGTCCATCTTCTCTCCGCGATGGTCGGCACTGAGGTAGAACGCAGTTACCGCGCCGAGTGGATCGTCAGGATGTGCCGCGGCCGCGTCTGACCATCGGCCGGATGCGCTCTCCAATGCTCGCCTTGACGCCTCGACGGCCAGATCCTCTTTTGACGCGAATTGCTTGTAGAAGGCGCCTTGGGTTAGCCCAGCCCCCTCCATGAGATCCTTGAGTCCGATGCCGTCAAAGCCGCGCTCCCTGAAGAGGCGACTTGCCACATTGATCACGGTTTGGCGGTTCTCGGCCGCCTGGGTGCGAGTCACTCGCATCGCAAATCTCCATTTGGATTTCGTCCGACTTCTATACGCAATATAGAGTTCAACTGCAATCTATCAATTGCACGACCCGAATTTGACCAGCCGCGCAAGGAATTCCCCCTCCCCGGCGATCACGCTCCCGTTATCGGTCAGAATAATTAGATTGCGTTCGAAATCTAAGCCGTGTATAGATGTCACATGCAATCTAAATCTCACAGGAGACGATCATGAAAAGGGGTATTGCGGTGCTCGCCGGTATTTTGGTCCCGGCGGGGGTGGCGACCTTCGTTGCTCTTGCGATCCCCGCCCATGAAGCCTCCGCGGTCAGCGACCCGAGGCAGGAGCCCCCGATGGTCCGTCTGGTGACGGCGGCGCGAGTCGGTGGATCCGAACGCGGTTTCACCGGGACCATCGGCGCGAGAGTAGAGAGCAATCTTGGTTTTCGCGTTGCCGGGAAGATTGTCGAACGCCTCGTGAATGTCGGTGAGCAGGTCAAAGCCGGGCAGCCGCTGATGCGGATCGACGAAACCGACCTCCGCCTGGCGGTCACAGCGAAGCGTAACGCCGTCGCCGCTGCGCGTGCGGCTGTCGTTCAGACCGAAGCCGATGAGCGGCGATACGCCAACCTGATGAACGACGGGTGGACTTCCAAGCAGCGCTATGAGCAGGCGAAGGCCGCATCGGATACAGCCAATGCGCAACTCGCCGCGGCCGAAGCCGATGCCCGGGTCGCCGAGAATCAGGCGACCTATTCCATTCTGGTGGCAGATGCCGACGGTACGGTCACCCAAACGCTTGGCGAACCGGGACAAGTCGTATCCGCCGGGCAAGCGGTTGTTCGGCTGGCACAGTCCGGTCCTCGCGAAGCTGTCGTGACGCTTCCCGAAACGATCCGGCCGCCGATTGGTTCGCTCGCCGATGCAAGCCTGTATGGCAGCGATGGGCGCCGCTCTACCGCACATCTCCGGCAGTTGTCGGATTCCGCCGATCCCCAGACCCGCACCTATGAGGCCCGCTATGTGCTCGACGGCGAGGCTGCGGCGGCACCGCTTGGCGCAACCGTCACCATTCGGCTTGCAAGCCAGGATAGTCAGCCGGAAGTCCAGGTGCCGCTCGGAGCCGTGCTCGATAACGGAAGAACGACGGGGGTTTGGGTGTTCGACAGCGCCACCTCGACCGTACGCCTCCAGCCCATCAAGCTTCTGCGCGTCACCAGCGAGACGGCGGTTATTTCCGGATCGAACTCCGGTGATCAGATTGTTTCCCTGGGCGCTCATCTCCTGCACGAGGGTGCTCGCGTCAGGACTGCCCCGGAAGGCAGGAGCAACTGATGAGCTTCAATCTCTCCGCGATCGCCGTTCGCGAGCGCGCCGTCACCCTGTTCTTCATCGTCCTGATGGCGCGCCGCGGGCGCCTACGCCTTCATCATGCTCGGGCGTGCCGAGGACCCGTCCTTCACCATCAAGACCCTGACGGTCACCACCGTATGGCCGGGCGCCACGGCGCGCGAGATGCAGGACCAGGTCGCCGAACCCCTGGAGAAGCGGATCCAGGAGTTGACCTGGTACGACCGCGTGGAGACGACGACGCGGCCTGGTTATGCGTACATGACGGTTACGCTAAAGGACAGCACACCGCCATCACGCGTGCAGGAGGAATTCTACCAAGCCCGCAAGAAGCTCGGAGACGAAGCGCGCAAGCTGCCCTCGGGCGTGCTCGGCCCCTTCGTCAACGACGAATATTCAGACGTGAGCTTCGCGCTTTATGCACTCAAGGCCGAGGGCATGCCGATGCGCGAGCCTCGCCAGGCAAGCCGAGACCATTCGCCAGGATCTCCTGCACGTGCCGGGCGTCAAGAAGATCAACATCCTCGGTGAACGTCCCGAACAGATCTTTATCGAATTTTCCTACGCCAAACTGACAACACTCGGCGTATCGGCACCGGATATTGTTGCCGCCTTGCAGCGGCAGAACACGGTTACACCGGCGGGCTCGATCGACACCAAGGGACCGCAGGTCTTTATCCGGGTCGATGGCGCTTATGACAGCGTTCAGGCGATCGCCGACACCCCGATCGTCGCTGCAGGGCGGACGCTGAAACTTTCCGACATCGCCGAAGTCCGGCGCGGTTACGAGGATCCTCCGACCTACCTCATCCGACACCAGGGCGACCCTGCCGTCATGCTGGCTGCGGTCATGCAGGAGGGCTGGGATGGGCTCGCGCTCGGCAAGGCGCTGGAAGCGAGGTCGGCAGCGATTTCTCGCACGCTGCCCCTCGGCATGACCCTGGCCAAGATCAGCGATCAGGCCGTCAACATCTCCTCGGCGGTCGACGAGTTCATGATGAAGTTCGCGATGGCGCTCGGCGTGGTGCTGCTGGTGAGCCTGCTCAGCCTCGGCTGGCGCGTCGGCATCGTCGTCGCGGCCGCCGTCCCCCTGACGCTCGCTGTCGTGTTCCTCATCATGCTGGAAACCGGCCGGTTCTTCGACCGGATCACGCTCGGAGTCTCCTCATCCTGGCGCTTGGTCTTCTTGTCGACGATGCCATCATCGCGATCGAGGTGATGGTGGTGAAAATGGAAGAGGGCATGGACCGCATATCGGCGGCGGCTTATGCATGGAGCCACACGGCAGCGCCGATGCTGTCCGGCACGCTCGTCACGGTCGCAGGCTTCCTGCCGGTGGGCTTCGCCCGCTCGACGGCCGGGGAATACGCCGGCAACATCTTCTGGGTCGTGGGGTTCGCCCTCATCGTCTCCTGGATCGTCGCCGTGGTCTTCACGCCCTATCTTGGCGTCAAGATGCTGCCCGCAATCAAGCCGATCGAAGGTGGCCACCACGCGATCTACAACACGCCCAATTATCGCCGCCTGCGAGGACTGATCACCGTCGCGGTGCGCCACAAGTTCGTGACCTGCGCCATCGTCGCCGTCGCCTTCGCGCTTTCGGTCGCCGGGATGGGCGGCGTCAAACAGCAGTTCTTTCCGACCTCCGACCGCCCCGAAGTGCTGGTGGAGGTTCGTCTGCCGGAGGGCACCAGCATCGAGACGACGACCGCCACAGTCGAGAAGCTCGAGGGTTGGCTTGACCACCAGTCGGAGGCCAGGATCGTCACGAGCTATGTCGGCCAGGGTGCTCCGCGCTTCTTCTTCGCGATGGCGCCGGAGCTGCCTGATCCAGCTTTCGCCAAGATCGTCGTCCTGACACCGGACGCGGAGGCGCGCGAGGCTTTGAAGCACCGGCTCCGGCAGGCGGTGTCGCAGGGCCTTGCACCTGAGGCCAATGTGCGCGTTACGCAGCTGGTGTTCGGACCCTATACGCCTTTCCCCGTGGAGTTTCGGGTCATGGGTCCAGATCCCGCGCAATTGTACGCCATCTCCCAAAAGGCGCTCGACGTGATGCGTGGCGTTGCCGATGTGCGGCAGGTGAATCGGGACTGGGGCAATCGCACGCCCGTGCTCCGCTTCATCCCGGATCAGGATCGGTTGAACCTCATCGGCCTTTCGCCAGCGGAAGTTGGCCGGCAACTCCAGTTTCTCCTCACCGGCACCACAGTAACGCAGGTCCGCGAGGACATCCGCAATGTCCCGATCGTGGCACGCAGCGCCGGCGGCGAGCGGCTCGATCCGGCGCGTCTGGCGGATTTCTCGCTGATGAGCCGCGACGGCCGTTCGATTCCGCTCGACCAGGTCGGTCACTCGGAAATCCGACTTGAAGAGCCGATTATGAAGCGCCGCGATCGCACGCCCGTCGTCACGATCTCGCTCGGACATCAATGAGGCGACGCAACCTCCAGAGGTTTCCAAGGAGATCAAGACCGCCCTCCAGCCGCTGATCGCGTCCCTTCCGGCCGGCTATCGTATCGAGCTGGGCGGATCGATCGAGGAGGCAACCAAGGCCAACGACGCGTTGGGCAAAATCTTCCCGGCCATGATCGCTGCCATGCTGGTCGTCGTCATGTTGCAGGTGCGATCGTTCTCGACGATGGCGATGGTCGTCCTGACGGGACCGCTCGGCCTCGTCGGCGTCGTGCCGGCATTGCTCATCTTCAACCAGCCCTTCGGGTTCAACGCGATTCTGGGCCTGATTGGACTGGCGGGCATCCTGATGCGCAACACGCTGATCCTGACCGAACAGATCAAGGAAAACCTCGCTGCCGGACTCGACGACTACCACGCCGTCATCGAAGCAACGGTGCAACGCACCAGGCCCGTGATCCTGACCGCGCTCGCTGCCGTGCTGGCCTTCATTCCCCTCACACACTCCGTCTTCTGGGGATCGATGGCCTACACGCTGATCGGCGGCACGGCGGTTGGAACTGTGCTGATCCTGCTGTTTCTGCCGGCGCTCTATGCCACCTGGTTCCGGATCAAGCCGGCCGCAGATGGGACGCATGCGGAGACGACCGAAGAAGCGCATGCACAACCGGCAATGCTGCCGAATAGGCGTCTCGCAGCCTCATGAATCACCGAGAGGACCAGATTCTGCGAGACGCAACGTGAATGATGCAACCCCCTGCGAAAGCGCGCCGTCCCGCGGCGCAAGAACAAATGAACGCCTGAGTGGAGACGACTTTTGAGCAAGCTATTCACCCTCCTTTCGATCGTCTTCGCCGGCCTCGCTGGCGCAGACTATCTGAGCGTTGCGCCGGCGGCCTCAACAAACGCCTGTGGATACTGTCTCCAGGACAATTCGTCAGCCATACGGAGATGCAGCTTCGATACACTCGAGCAGTGTATCGTCGCTATTTCTGGTCGCGGTGGGAGCTGCGCTCGCCATCCCTGGCCGGCCGAGCGGGCCGCTATGGCAGCGAACTGAACCAAGCTACATGTTCTGGCCGAACCGGGCTTTCTCGAAGCGTGGCCGGGCTGATCGACCGCTCGTCGCGTCCGAACGGTTGCTTTCCGTCAAGATCACCGCCGCCGACCGCACGAACTCGCCTCGACTCGGCGCGAGAAAAAATGGCCGTTGCGCCTTGTAACTATTAATAATAAAGTGACTTACATTCAAAATCATTCCAGGGGAAACAAATGCGCAAAGTTGGGATACATAACTTTCCGGACATCGATCGTGTTTTTTACGGCAAGCCTGCAGCCGAGGCTTTGAATGATGAAGCGGTGCGGCTTAATGCCAATCGCGTTTTCCTCCTGGTCAGCCGCACCTTGAATAGGAAAACCGACGAGATCGAAAAGATCTCGCCGAGCGCTCGGCAACAAGCACGTGGCGACCTTCGATGGAATCGCGCAGCACACGAGCCGGAAACAGGCCGCCGAGGTCGCCCGTCAGGCAAAGGAGGCGCAGGCTGATCTGGTGGTTGCCGTCGGCGGAGGCTCTGCGGTCGACCTCGCGAAGATCGTCATCATGGCCATGGAACATGAAATTTTCGATGAGGCAGGCTTCGACCCGTTCGTTATGGGACCTGGCGTGCCTTTCTCTCCATTCCGTGCGCCCACCGTGCGGCAGATCGCAGTACCGTCGACGCTGAATGGCGGCGAGTACAATGCCGGTGCGCTCGTTACGGACGAGCGCACCAAGCTGAAGCAGATATTCTTCCACCCACAGATGTCACCCGTGGCGGTCATTCTTGATCCCGACCTCAGCCTTCATACGCCCATGAACCTGTGGATGGGGTCCGGGACACGCTCGATGGATCACGGCATCGAAGCCCTGTGCTCGCCAGCGGGCACGCCATTGGCCGATGAAGTGGTCTTGGCGGGTATCCGTCTTCTGCGCGAGGGCATGCTCCGCACCTTGCAGCACCCGAATGACATGGAAGCGCGACGTCAATCGCAACAAGGTTCATGGCTCGCCGCCTTCGGTCTGCAGGCTCGCGTTCCGATGGGGGCAAGCCACGGCATCGGACACGTGCTTGGCGGCACTCTCGATGTTCCTCACTATTACTGCACGCCCGTCATCATGCCGAGCCTGCTTCGGTACAATAAGGCTTTTACAGAGGATGCGCAGAAGCGCCTGGCAGCCGCCCTCGGCAGCCCTGATATGGAAGCTGGAGATGCCTTTGCCGGTTTCGTGAAAGCCCTCGGACTGCCTACGCGTCTGGCTGACGTCGGTGTCGGTGAAGACAAGTTCGAGAAGATCAGCAAGATTGCGATCAATCACCGCTTCGTTCAGGCCAATCCGCGGCCGTTCAAGAGCGAAGCGGATATCGTCGATCTGCTGCGAATGGCCGCTTAACCGATGCGGTTTGTGCGACTCAAAGAGCTGAGGTTCGTGCGCTTGCTAGAATGCTCGTAGTCTCTCCGATCTTTGAGCCGCTCTTATGGATGGACTGAGTGAAGATGACTGCTCTCGCCAATTTATTTCCCGGATTTGAGTCGGTGTATGCTCAAACAGGATCGGGGCGCATCTTTGCGCGGGTTGGCGGTAAAGGGCCGCCTCTTCTCCTGTTGCATGGATTTCCTCAAACCCATGTGATGTGGCATCATTTGGCGCCGGCGCTCGCAGAACGGTTTTCACTCGTCATCGCTGATCTTCCAGGATACGGCGCGTCAGACGTTCCCAAGACCGACGCAGACCATACGCCTTACACGAAACGGGCAATGGCCCGAACGATGGTCGAGGTGATGGGAAGTCTCGGCCATTCTCGTTTCTCTTTAGTCGGCCATGACCGCGGAGGTCGTGTCGGCTATCGTTTGGCGCTCGATCATCCCGAACGCCTTTCGCGACTTGTCGTCCTCGACATATTGCCCACTTACAATTACTGGACGAATCTAAGCCGTCTTTCGGCGCTTCGCATCTATCATTGGACCTTTCTCGCTCAGCCTCATCCTTTACCCGAGACCCTGATCTCGCGAGACCCGGACGGATACTTTGGCCCCGTGTTCGCGGAGGGTTTCGATTCCGGGCCGTAGAACACTATCTCAGCGCGTTGCGCGATCCGGAACGCGTGCATGGCCTCTGCGAAGACTACCGCGCCGGCGCCTATGCGGACTTCGACCATGACAAGAGCGATCTTGATGCCGGGAGGAAGATTACGGCGCCCCTTCATGCCATCTGGGGAAGCCGCGGCATCGCCGCTTCGGGTGCCCAGCCGCTGATCGTCTGGAAACATTGGGCGACGCAGGTCACGGGAGAAGCCGTCGAGACAGGTCACTTCATGTGCGAGGAAGCTCCAGACGCCACCCAGACGGCCCTCCTGAAGTTCCTCGCGGGCTAATCAGCCGACCGGCAGCAGCGCCGACGGCCGAAGATCGGCGATGCGAGGGTATCCATCGACGGCCATCAGCAAGTCCGCCTCGGCCAAGATGCATCGCAGCACATGAACGATACCCTCGACGCCGTCGAGCGCGAGCCCATAGGCATACGGCCGGCCGATGCCGACGGCCGTCGCGCCCAAGGCCAAAGCCTTAACAACATCCGTGCCTGAGCGAATTCCCGAGTCGAAAAGAACGGGCGTGCTGCCGGAGGCCCTTACGATGCCGGGCAGAAGGTCAACCGCCGCGACGCCGCCGTTTGCTTGCCGGCCGCCGTGGTTCGAACAATAGATGCCATCGACGCCAGCGTCGATGGCGCGTCGCGCGTCGTCGGGATGACAAATGCCCTTCACGATCAAGGGCAGTTTCGTCAACGAGCGCAACCACGGAAGATCATCCCAGGTCAGAGGACGTCCGAAGATCGCTCCCCACTTCATGATGGCAGCGGGAACATCGCTCTCAGGCGGCTTTGCGAGACTGCCGCGAAATACAGGGTCAGAGAAGTAGTTGGCGAGAGCATGCCCGCGCAGCTGAGGGAAATTGGCCTGATTGAGATCCCGCGGACGCCAGCCGGTCACCCACGTGTCCAAGGTCACAACGATCCCCTTGAAGCCGGCCATCTCTGCCCGGTGGACCAGGCTCTCGGCAAGCATACGATCGGTGGGCGTATAAAGCTGAAAGAAGCCGGTCGTCTCGCCGAGCCTCCGCAGCAACCTGTTCGAGCGGAGCGTTGCTCAAGGTCGATGCAATCATGGGCACGCCAAGCTTGCGTGCGGCCGTTGCCGTCGCAATATCCCCGCGTCCATCCTGTGCGCACAAACCAATGACGCCGAACGGACAGAGGAATAACGGTGTCGGAAGCCGCAGTCCAAAGAGGTTGACCGACAGATCGCGCTGCGCAGCGCCTACGAACATGCGTGGGATCAAACCCCAGCGTTCAAATGCAGATACGTTGACATTCTGCGTATGCTCGTTTCCACCGCCACCTGCAACATAGGACACGACCCACGGCGGCATTGCCGCATGAGCCCGTGACTCGAGTTCACGAAAATTGACCGGAAGCTTCGGCAGCACCCCGTGCAAGCCCGAACGATAGATGTCAAACTGGTAGTCGCCATAATCAACCACGCCGACCTCCCTTGCCCGTGTCTCTTTGGAGAACGCAACGCGGATGCGCTCGTGGCGAACCTACGCGCTCAGCGCTCGCCGACGAAGCTGCCGTCCCTGCGACGGAGAAGTATGTCGGATGTCACCGTCGTTACGTCCTGTACGCCGGTCAGAGCCATCGTTGTGTCGAGTTCCTTGCGAAGAATCTCGAGCATGGATCTAACCTGCTTCTTTCCTCCGCATGCCAGAGCATAGAGATATGCCCTTCCAATCATGCACGCGCGAGTCTCCGAGCGCCAGCGCCTTGAGTATGTCCTGCCCGGACCGAATACCGCCGTCGAACATGACCTCGGTCATGCCTCCGACCGCATCGACGATGGAAGGCAGCGCACCGATCGACGAATCCGTGCCGTCCAGTTGCCGACCGCCGTGGTTGGACACGACAATCGCATCCGCGCCACACGATACGGCCTGGCGCGCATCGTACTCGTCAAGTACTCCCTTGATGATGAGCTTCCCCGACCACACGCTGCGAATCCAGCCTACGTCATCCCACGTCAACGACGGATCAAACTGGTCGGCCACCCACCGGGCCAGCGAGGCCAGGCCGTCCTTGCTGGACGGAGCGCTTTGCAGATTTCCGAATGATCGCCGTTTTCCCATGAGTACGCTCAAGGCCCATTGCGGCTTTGAAGCGACATCGAACGCGTTTCGTAGCGTCAATCTTGGAGGAACACTCAAGCCGTTCTTGATGTCCCGGTGCCGCTGGCCGCCGACCTGAAGGTCGACGGTCAAAACAAGCGCCGAACATTTTGCAGCGGCAGCGCGCTCCAGCAGAGAGCGCGTAAAGCCGCGGTCCCGCATGACATACAGTTGAAACCAGAACGGATCACGGACAGCGCTGCGCACGTCTTCAATCGAGCAGATCGACATGGTGCTCAGACAAAACGGAATTCCGGCTTCCTCGGCCGCCAGAGCACCATGTATTTCACCGTCGGCATAGAAGAGCCCGCCGAGGCCCGTCGGCGCAATGATGAGCGGCATACTCCGATCTTCGCCGACAATCCGCGTCCGAAGCGAACGTCCGGAGACGTCGATCATGACACGTTGTCGAAAGCGCAGGTTCTCCAGATCGTCCCTGTTGGCGCGCAACGTGACTTCATCGTATGATCCACCATCGCCATACTCGAAGATAGCACGAGGAATGCGGCCTTTTGCCAGCCGCCGAAAATCCTGGACATTCGTTATTGGCATGGTTGTTCCAAATCGCCCGCGACAATCCGCGCTGTCCTAGCCGCTAGAACTGCATTCTTTCAGCTCCGTCCCCGATCGCATCGCTATCGAGAAGCGGCCTCGCGAGCCTGACGCGCCTCGTACGACTTCACATGGGCATAGGCGGTGCTTAGGAGAATCGGGACATCGCCTTCAGGGACGCGACCAAGCAGATCACCGAGAATATGATGGCCCTCGGTCCGGGCTCCCCGCTCTATATCGCGCACCATGGAGGCCATGAGTGGAGAGCCAGGAGTTGTGATAATGGAACGTACGCGCTCTATGTAGGCTGGACGTGGTTCAAACCCCTGATTGGCCGCGATCGCGCTGGCCTCGTCGAGCAACCGCATCACCACGCCGGATGCGTCGGCAGCGACGATGTCCCCGATCGAGGCACGCATCAAGCAGGTCGCGCCGGCGGTGGTGGCGATCATCACCCACTTTTCCCACATGGCCTGCAGAATGTTGTCGCTGTGCTCAGCGTCGAAACCGGCACCCGACAATGCACCGATGATCTCGGCCCGACGTTCAGATCGCGTCCTGGACTGCTCGCCAAAGCTTAGCGTGTGCAGATCCGTCATGTGCAAAATCTCGCCGTCGACAGAAAGCGCCGCTGAGATCGCACACTGGCCGCCGAACACGTTCGTTTCACCGAACCGAGCGTTCAGCACGTCGAGATGACGCAAGCCATTCAGCAGAGGTATGATGACCGAATTCTCGCCAACTGCCGGGGCAAACGACTCCATCGCGCCGTCAAGATCGTAGGCCTTGCAGCTGACAATGATAAGATCATACGGGCCGTTGAGCTGTTCGGACGTGACGGTCGGAGGTGATGCCAGGTGCAGATCGCCGACCTTGCTCTTGACCACCAGGCCGCCTCTCGAGAGCGCCGCAGCGCGCTTGTGTCTTACCAGGAATGTGACGTCGCGCTCTGCTGCCAGAAGCCTCGCACCAAAATATCCACCCAGGGCGCCGGCTCCGATTACCAGTATCCGCAAGATTCATCTCCTCTTGAAGGTGAAGGTCGTCGTTTAATGCCCAGACAAGGTCCGAGCGCTCGCGTCGACCGCGCCGAAAGAAGCGGCTCAGTGAGCGCCGACGGGCGCGCCTAGTCCGCGGCGCTGACGGGCTTTCCGAACGGAACCCAGCCTTTCCCGTTGAAACTCTCGAACTGAAGCGATGTCCACGCCTGGTTATTGCTCACGCTGGTATGGATGGCGCTGCCTGGAAGGGCCAACGAAGGAGAGAAGTTTCTCAAATTCAGCGCCTGCTTCATTATGTTTTCTCGCGTCAGGTCATTGCCGCACTGCTCGAGGATCTTCTCGAGTATTTCACCCTGGACGACACCAGCAACGTAGAGCGTCTCCGCGACATCAGCGGTAGGAATGTATTTAGCGAGAAACGCACGATAGCTTTTTACCCCGGGATCCTGCTCCCATGTCGGGTCCATCGGATCTTTCAGGAACGTGCTTGATACCACCCCCTTGGCGTTGTCGAGTCCTGCCGCCGCAAGAGTACCAGCAACGGACGTGGTTGAATTGACAATGACCGTCAGAGGATTCCAGCCGATTTCGCGGCTTCTGCGGAGAGCCTGCGCAGTGAATTTAGGCGACCCGGCGATAAAGAACGCTTCTGCTCCCGAGCTCTTGAGTGACACGACCTGAGAATCGACAGTCGGATCAGTCGCTTCGTAGGATTTGGTCAAGACCAGCTTGCCGAAATCGTCCTTCATGTAAGAACGGAACGCGCCGACAAAATCCTTCCCCAGATCATCGTTCTGATAGAGTATGGCGATGCGCGAACCCGGCATCTTTTCAGTTATGAATTTCGCATACACCTTACCCTCGGTGTCGTAGCTCGGAAGCCCGGTCGTGGTGTAAGGATACTCGGCGTGATTGGTGAATTTGTTCGCGCCGGAGAGAACGAAGAGGTGCGGCACCTTTTTGGTGTTGGCGTATTTCACGTTCGCAGAAATGCTTGCGGTCCCAAGCGGGCTGAACAGAAATGCGACCTCCTCGCTTTCAACCAGCTTGCGGGTCTGTTCGACAGACTTGCTCGGTGAATACGCATCGTCGAGCGCTATCAGCTTGATCTTGCGGCCGTTAACGCCTCCCTTGTCATTGATGAACTCGACATAGGCCATCAATGCCTTGCCTACATTGCCGAGGGCCGAGGCAGGACCACTGAAAGGAAAGGTCGCGCCGACCCTGATCTCCGCTGCAGTAACCCCGACTGGATCCTCGGCGACCGCCTTCTGCGCAAGCGACACCGGCGCGATTGCAAGCATCAGCGTTGCTATAACGACTCTCTTCTGCCACATCGATACTTCCCCACAATGAGACGCTCTCGGCGTCAAATGGCGTTTCCGTTCGGCGCCCCCGCATCTGATGGCTGGGTTGCGCATGACTAGTCCTGGCTGTCTTCCACCAGCCAATATCCAATGGTCCTCTCGCGCGGAGCCTCGCGATCGGCGTGCAGGATAATGACTGCCGTCTGATTCTTGCGGTGCGAGAAGCCGGCTGCAGCCGGCGAACCGCGCCGGTGCCGCTTTTAGTCCCGGTAACGCGAACCCTTTGCGTCCAGTGCGCGGCGATAAGCCTCGAACGAGATCTTGCCCAAAGGAGGTGTTCTCGTCGAAGCCCTTCGCAACCTCGCTCTGCATCTGGCGCGTCGTACGGTGCAGTATCTCGTCCGGCAAAGGCCGCCAGCCCTTCCCGAACGTTGCAGCCGCGAGCTGCACCTCGCATGCGCGTTGCAGGATCGCCATTCGGAACAGAGCCTCCGCGGCAGTCCTACCGCAGGTCAGAAGACCGTGATGCCTCAGGATCATGTAGTTCTTGTTGCCGAGGGATTTGACGAGGCGCTCGCGCTCGCCGAGATCCGTCGAAATGCCCTCGAAATCGTGATACGCAATTTGCCCATAGAGCATCGCACCGTAAAAGGTGTGATGCGAGAGCCCCTCTTCCGTGCACGCAACGGCTACACCGGCCGTCGTGTGCGTGTGAGCAATGAAATGGGCGTCATCCCGCGCGGCATGAACCGACGAATGGATCGTGAAGCCCGGCGCGTTGACACGACCCGGAACGTCCACAACTTTATTTCCATCAAGATCGATCTTGATGAGATTGGAGGCTGTGATTTCGTTGTACGCCAGCCCGAATGAGTTGATCAGAAAGAGCTTGTGGGGACCCGGCACGCGAGCGGTGATGTGATTGTAGATGTGTTCGCACCAGCCTAGTTCAAAAAACACATGATACAGCGCAGCGAGGTCCTCACGGACCAGCCGCTCTTCGGCGGCCACAGCATTCTGACTGACTTTTCCCGTGGAAGTTTGGACGTTCATGCGATCCCTCCGAACAAGAGTATTGCTGGCCTGCACCTCAGTTGAGCAGATCCGGCTGTTCTTTTACGATCTTCGAAAACAGGGTCTGGAATTGAAACCACCCTGTTCTTGGAGCACCGAGGATGGCGAAAGCCTGTTTTGCAGATGCTTCAGGAATGACCATGGGAGCCTGGCCGGTTCGCGCCGCCGCCGCCTCGGCCAGCAGCTGAACCTGGCACGACCGCTCCATCGTGATGAACCACCAGACCGCCTCATCCACGCTCTGTCCCACGGTCAACAATCCATGGTTCTGCAAGATTGCCGCCTTGTGCGACCCCAGCGCCTTGGCGATTTGCTGGCCTTCGTCTACTTCGACTGCCACGCCACCGTAATCTTCGTAGAGGGCATGGTCGTTGTAGAACGCGCAGGCGTCCTGCGTGATCGGCTCCAGTTTCCGCGCCAGCGTTGAGAACGCCCGGCCATACGTTGAGTGCGAATGCGCCGCACCGATCGTATCGGGACGAGCTGCATGTACACTTGCGTGAATCGCAAAAGCAGCGGCATTGACCGGATGATTGCCCTCGACGACGTCGCCTTTGTGATTGACCCGAATGAGATCCGACGCCTTTATTAAGGCGAAGCTCATCCCGAAGCCATTCACCCAGAACGTGTCCGTGAACTCCGGGTCACGCACGGTGATGTGGCCCGCGACCCCCTCGTCGAATCCGAACTTCGCAAAGAGCCTCAGTCCGGCAGCCAGTCGCTCCTTCCTGTGCTGTCTCTCTTCAGCCAGGGTCTTGAAGACGGGAGGTTGTGGCAGCCCCGCACGCATCTTCGTTACGGCTCCAGCATGTTGGTCCTGCAGGTGATGCTCGTTCATCGTGTTGCCTTCGTATTCAATATACCGCGCAAGGTCCGCGGCACAGTGACGGGAATTGTTCGACGCGGCGCTGATAAGGGTTTAGGTTCAGCTCTCGGGTATCCGCTTGCCGCCACTAAACTGGCAGCAAGCAGCGCGAAAACAATTGAAATCGATTGTGGATCGTTGAATCTGGCTCACCGCAGAAATGTCGAAAACCCAATCAGCCCTTCCTCCTTTGGCAAGCCTTCGTGCGTTCGAGGCTCTCGCACGGTCAGGCAGCGTTAAGCTTGCTTCGGAAAGCCTGAACCTCACGCCTTCTGCGATCAGCCACCAAATTCGTACGTTGGAAGCGCACTTTGCGGTCCAACTCGTGCGGCGCAACGGCCGGAACATCGAATTCACCGAAAGCGGCGCTATTTATGCCAGCGCCGTGCTTAGCGCCTTCGACGAACTGATTCGCGCCAGCGACCTCCTGGAAGATCAAAAGCGCGGCCCTATCGTCCGTGTCAGCGTGACACCGACGTTCGCGATGCTCGCTGCGCTCCCTCACCTCGAGAGATTCCGCATCGACAATCCGGGGATTGATTTGCGACTGGAGGCCAAGAATACACTAGCCGATTTCGAAAGAGACAATATCGACGCCGCGGTTCAGTTCGGCGAGCCACCGTTTGGAAGCCTGACCTATCATAGACTGCTCAGGTCGCGCGCTGCCCCATGTGCGGACCCGAAGCTGCTGGAGCGCTTTGCCCCAATTCAGCACCCGGAGGACCTGACGAAGCTGCCATTGATAAAGTTCGCCACAGCGCCTGAGCTTTGGCAAAGATGGTTCGAGGAGTACGAGCCGCAGGTCGCTACCAAGGAACCGGACCTCGTCGGCGACAGCCTCTTGACGGCGATACAGATGGCCAGGTCGTCGATGGGCGTCGTGCTGGCGCCTTTTCCTCTGATCGCTCCACTGGTCAGCAGCGGCGCGCTGACGGTCATGGCGCAATGGGGCTCAAAAGGCATGGCGCTGAGGGACTTCTACTTTACCTATCGAAAGGTTGACGGTTCGTCCGAGAAGATAAAAGCCGTCCACAAATGGCTGAAGGCAGTGGCGAAGGCCTTGGAAACTGATGCGAGAACGTGGGGAATCTAGAACTCGGCGGCCGCCTTCACGCCAGACGCTTGGGTTTTTCGCGCTTCCGCGGCCTTTTCGAACTCGGACGCTTGGTCCGTATCGAGAGTTTACGCGGCGCCTTCGCGATTCCGGGGACCTGCGGATCATGACCTAGGACATACTCGCGAGCCACGCTCATTATTTCCGATGCAAACTCCGGACGATCAGCCGCCCGGGCCAGAAGCAACGCACCGACGATCTCGGATACGATGGCGATCGCTTCTCGCTTCGACGGACCATTCACGTCCTTCGACAGAACGTCGATCATCTCTCTCAGGCCATCTGAAAACGTCCTTTTGATGCCGACACCAGCCCGCGGGACCTCGGCTCCGAGTGAGGGAAGCGCGCAACCGTTCGCGATATCGTCACGGTGTCGGTCCGTTAAATAGTAGCCGACGATGCTCAAAAGGCGTTCGCCGGGATTCGAGCGATCGGCCGCCTTCCTCCATTGCTGCACCGATCCATCCATGGCCTGGGCGAAAGCTCTTTCGATCAGATCACGACGAGATTTGAAATGGAGATAGAAGCCGCCGTGCGTCAGACCGGCAGACTTCATGAGCCCCGCGACCTTGATGCTTTCGATTCCCCGCTCGCGGATACAGAATCGAAGCACAATCAACGATGCGAGCCGACGTTCCGGCTCTATGTCCTTTCTCGTATCGCATAATGTCTCGCCATTAACGAGCGACTGGCCGATCGATCATTTTGCAGCCAAGACTCCCGCGCCCGTATGGGCCATTCGCCGTCCAATCGCGGTTCCGGCTGATTGTAGTGCACCCCAATACAGTCCAACATGGCAAAGCTGGTGCCGCGGCTATTCAATAATGAATTACGTACGTGCGTCTCTAGATGATAGCCAACACCCAGAATTCGCGAGGGCCTGACCATGACAAGGACTGCTGCACCATCGCCCGACCGCCCCGGTGCAGACGGGCCAGAACTTTGAATCGATCGGGGTTCGCAAGCAGGTGGTTCGGGCCAACGGACTGGACTTTCCGGTTCTCGAAGCCAGTGACGGGCCACCGGTGTTATACCTGCACAGCTTTCCAGATCATTCGCAAAGCTGAGTTCACGTCTTAGAGCGTCTCGCGCGGGAGGGATATCGGGCCGTTGCTCCGGCGCTGCGCGGATTTTGGGCCGGGGGCGCTGCACCCGACGGATCCTACCGGGAGCTGCCATTGGGCAGGACGTCCTCGCCCTCATCGAAGCCTTGGGCGTCGAACAGGCCTATGTCATCGGTCACGATTGCGGAGCACGGGCGGCCTACTCCGCGGCAAGTCTCGATGCGTCGCGGATCCACAAGCTTGTAGGGTTGGCGGTCCCCTATGGGAAAGGCTTGCCGCAGGCGTTTGTGGCCGACGGCGATCAACAGCGACGAAGCTGGTACATGTTCTTCTTCCATACGCGTTTTGCCGAGCCGGCGGTTCAGCTTCATCACTTTGCCTTCCTCGATCGGCCTTGCGGGAGTGGCCGCCCGGCTACAAGATGCCGGCTTCGGACGGCCTCGCACTGATCGACACGTTCAGACAGCTAGGAGTCGTGCCCCAGACGCTCGCCTATTACAGGCAATTGTTTATCCCGGCCCCCGAAGCAGAAGCCCAGGCCCTCGAAGCTCGCGAACGGCCCGATCGCTGTCCCAGCCCTTTATCTGCACAGGGAGGACGACGGTTGCATGTCGGCGCGGCTTGGCGAGGACATGGCTGCAGCATGCACGAAAGGCTTCGAACGCGTTGTCATGCCCGGCGTCGGCCATTTCCTGTATCTTGAAAAGCGCGGGGCGGTTTTGGGCCACATTCCGCGTTTTCTCAGGAGCTGATGGCCTCAATGCGCGCCGCGCGCGCCTGCCCTTCCGTTCAAAGAACGCCCAGTCACATCCTCCAAAAGGAAGTGTCGATGTCCAACCGTGTCCTATCTTGATTACCGGCGGCGGCGGAGACGTAGGCTCGATCAGCAAAACGATGATCGGTATGCTCATCGAGATAAGTATCCGGTGCGTGCCTAAGTACGTAAGGGCGACGAGAGGGCGCAAGCTCTTCGACGGCTGGGCGCCGATGTGTTCGTGGGAGATCTGCTCAACGTCGCTGATGTTGCGGCCGCCTTGAAGGTCTACTTCAGCATGAGCTTGGACCCCTATTACACCGATGCGACCTGGCCGCGACTGGACGGTATGAGGCTGTCACCGGCGAGCCTCGAACATCTGCTCGGACGCGCTCCGAAGAGCTTCAGGTGGGCCTTGGAGCGATTGCCCCGGCTCCTCGATGCCCGCTGTAAAGCCTGATCGCGACGAATTCTCTCTGAAGCTACATCCCGGGCCACTCGCATGGTGGCTCGCGGCTTAATTCCTTGCGCCTCTCGCTGTCTTCGCCGCCGACTTGCCAGCGGATTTCACGCGTTGCACCGGACGGCGGATCAAGGCCTCGGAAGCCTGCTGCAGGTGACGCAAGCACTCATCGTGCTGCAGACCGGGGCTCAATTTCCCGCCGAGGTGCCGCAGGCCCCATCGACCGAGCGCCAATACGATGACGCCGAGCCTCGCGGCCCGGATCCGTCAGGGTGTAGGCAGCTCTGGGAGGGTGATCGCTGTAGAACTCGCGGCGCACGAGGCCGTGTTCCTCAAGTATCTTCAAGCGATCGGAGAGCACATTGGGAGCCATGCGGGGCAGACGCTCCTGAAGATCCTGAAAGCGCATGGTGCCGGGAAGCAAGTCCCTGATGATGAGCAGCGTCCACCGCGCGCCGACGATGTCGAGCGTTCGGGCCACCGGGCAAGTTACGTCGAGGCTCTTTCTTGCCATGCAAATGAGGTCCCAGAATCCTTAACTTGTCCAACTATAGTCAATATTACCGGAATTGAAACTGCGCCGAGAGCCATGATCTGCGGGCCCGCCTCGTATGATTAGGTCCGCAGGGACGGCTGCCCACCACGGCACGTCCTTCGAGATCGTTGTTGGCGATCTTCTCGACCTGCATGCGATGCATCGAGCGATCGAAAGTTGCGAGCGGGTCTACTTCGGTATGGCCGTTTCACCTTCATATCTGGAGCCGACCGTCAACGCTGCTGCCGTTGCGAAAACATCATAAGGGGAACAGCAAGTGAAGATGTTGCGCGCGTGATTGCAACCATCCTCGAAGCCCCAGGACCGCATATCGGCAAGATTTACCGAACTGACAGAACCCGGTCACAGGACGTGAACGGAGTTGCCGAAGAGTTCTCCAGTGCGCTCGGAAGTCCTATCACCTATGTCAACGTTCCCTGGGACACTTGGCGTAAGCAATTGAAGGATAGCGGAAGACTGCCTCCTCATGCGCCTTCCCATCTTGCAACGTTGGCTCTTCTCAAACAGCAGAATCGATACGACACAGGTTGACATCGGATGTCGAGAAGATCACCGGCAAACCGCCGCTCAGCGTCTATGATTTCGTTCTGCGCCATGCGGGCCTCTAGCAGCGCAAGCGGGCCCCCGGTCGTTACGGCATGCGAAATCGGCCCTGAGAATCTGATCGCCCCTGAAATCCGGGGTTTATATCTCCTATATAGCGACTTATAATTTGCTAGTCGCGACACGACCAAGCCCCCATACCGGCAACGGCCGGCAGATCGATGGGCGCGTCACCACTGTCTCTCAGCTTGGAGTCCAGACATGAAGGCTTACCTCTGCAAATACATTCCGCCGCGGGCCGATTTCTTGACGACGATGACGGCCGACGAAGCGAAGTGGATGAAGCAGCATGGAGCCTTCCTGGACGATCTGCTCGCCAAAGGAATAGTCGTCGCGCACGGCCCCGTCATGGATCCGAGTGGCGGTTATGGCATCTCGCTCTACCAGATCGCCGACGATGAGAACATCGAAGCGATTACCTCACAGGATCCCATCGTGAAGAACGGCGCCGGCCATTATGAGCACCATCCGATGCGTCATTTGGCGGCTCGAGGCTGAATGCCGCGTCCATCATCGCGAGGATCGGGTACTGAGCAAATCTGGCGTTTGTCCGTCGGACTTGCGTAGGACGCGCGCTCCAATACAGCGCCAAAATCGTCCGAGCCAGCAGCGTGCTTCTCTTGCCAGCGATCGGCGTGGCTGAAGAATATACGACAGACTCATACGGCGACTGGACGCTCAGAATATTGGGCGTCCAGTCCAGTTAGTCCATGCCTTTTCAGAAGCGTCAGGCGATTGCGCGTGCTGGGACGGAACCCGTGCTCACACCGTCGAGGAAGCCTGTCAGCCGCTGCCGGATGATGCGTTCCGCATCGGTCATAATACGGTCGATCAACTCCTTCACGGTTGGGATGTCGTTGATCAGCCCCACCACCATTCCACAGCTCCAGGCCCCCGCATCCATGTCGCCGTCTATCATTACTTTCGGGTAGACGCCGGCGACCTGGTCGAGAATGTCCTCGATCTTCAAACTTGCGCCCTTCTCGCGCTCGATCTCGAGCAGCTCATCGACGCCCTTGTTTCTCAGGACGCGCTCGGTGTTGCGCAGCGCGCGCATGACAAGCACGGTGTCAAGCTCGGTCGCCTTGACCAGTGCCTGCTTCACGTTGTCATGGACCGGCGCTTCCTTTGTGGCGACGAAGCGAGTGCCCATGTTCATGCCAGCCGCCCCCATCGAAAGAGCCGCGACGAGGCTTCGCGCATCCGCCATGCCGCCCGAGGCGACGAACGGGATCTTGAGTCTCATCGGCCGCGCGAGGCAGCAGAATCATGTTCGGCAGGTCGTCCTCGCCGGGATGGCCGCCGCACTCGAAGCCATCGACACTGACCGCATCGCAGCCGATCTTCTCGGCCTTCAGCGAATGCCGCACCGAGGTGCATTTATGGATCACCTTGATGCCGGCGGCCTTCAGCGCCGGCATGTACTGCTCGGGCTTCGGCCGGCCGTCTCGACCGCCTTGACGCCGCCTTCCTTGATCGCGGCGATATACTCTGGATAAGGCGGCGCGGTGAAGCTCGGCAGGAAGGTGAGATTGACGCCGAACGGCTTGTCCGTCATGTCGCGACAACGCGCGATCTCCTTGGCCAGCAGCTCGGGCGTCTTCTGGGTCAAACCGGTAATGAGGCCAAGTCCGCCGGCGTTCGACACCGCGGCTGCGAGTTCGGCGAACCCGACATAGTGCATCCCGCCCTGAATAATCGGATGTTCGATACCGAACAGTTCAGTGATCGCTGTCTTCACGATGATCTCCCGCAGTTCCGTTCAATTGATGATTTCGAAAAGGCCCGCCGCGCCCATGCCGCCACCGATGCACATGGTCACGACGCCGTACTTTGCCTTCCGTCGCCGACCCTCGATCAGAAGGTGGCCAGTGAGGCGTGCGCCAGTCATGCCATAGGGATGACCGATCGCGATCGCGCCTCCGTTGACGTTGAGCTTGTTCGGGTCGATGCCGAGCTTGTCGCGGCAATAAATCACCTGAACCGCATAAGCCTCGTTGAGGCTCCCAGAGATCGATGTCATCGATCTTCAGATTGTGACGCTTCAGTAGGCGGGGGATCGCGATGACCGGACCAATACCCATCTCATCCGGCTCGACCCCCGCGGCAACGAAGCCACGGAAGATCCCGAGCGGTTTGAGCCCCTTCTTGGCCGCGATCTTATCGCTCATGATCACGCATGCTGATGCACCGTCCGAAAGCTGGCTTGCATTGCCTGCGCTGATGGTTTTGCCCTCGAACACCGGCTTGATCTTGGCGAGCCCTTCTGCGGTCGTATCAGGACGGGGGCCTTCGTCCTTGGTGAGGGTCACCTGTTCATAGGAAACCTGCTTGGTGTCTTTGTTGACGAGCGCCATTTTCGTCGTGATGGGAACGATCTCCTCGTCGAACCGGCCGCTCTGCAGGGCGGCCCCGACCCGGCGCTGGCTCTCCAGGCTGTATTCGTCCTGCTTGTCGCGGCCGATCTTGTAGCGCTCGGCAACGACCTCGGCCGTATCGAGCATCGACATGTACATTTCGGGCTTCATCACCATCAATTCATCGTCGACCATATGAAACTTGTTCATGTGCTCGTTCTGCACCAGGCTGATCGACTCGATGCCGCCGCCGATCGCGATGTCCACGCCGTCAAGCATCACGGAACGTGCCGCCACGGCGATCGCCTGCAGGCCTGAGGCGCATTGCCGGTCGATGGTGGTGCCGGCGACGGTCACCGGCATGCCCGCGCGGATCGCCCCCTTGCGGGCTACGTTCATCACCATGGTGCCTTGCTGCATGGCGCAGCCCATCACCACGTCTTCGACTTCACCTGGGGCAATGCCGGCGCGCTTCACCGCCTCGGCCATGACGTGGCCGGCCATGGTCGGCCCCTCCGTATTATTGAGGGATCCGCGGTAGGCTTTGCCGACCGCCGTACGAGCGGTGGAAACGATTACTGCTTCTGTCGTCATACTCGCCTCTTTTCTTACGCGGCCGCGCCCAGTCGTGCATAGCGCAGGACGTGGAACGCGGGGTCGCCGAACTGGATGTTGATGGAAGAGATGCGCTTGAAATAGTGGCCGACATTGAGGCTCGTCGGTCATGCCCATGCCGCCATGCAGCTGCACAGCCTGGTCGGCGACGAATTTGGCAGCATAACCGATCTTCGTCTTGGCGCCGGAGGCGAGCCGCGAGAGGCCGGCTTCACCACCGCTGATGCTGAGATTGAGGTGCTGCATCAGGGAGAGCGCCTCCTGATGGGCGATGAACATGTCGACCATCCGATGCTGCAGCACCTGGAATGAACCGATGGTGGTGCCGAACTGCCTGCGGGTCTTCGAGTATTCCAGCGTGGCGGAATTCAGCTCGCCAATGGCACCGACCGCTTCCGCGCAGAGCGCGCCGACGGCGCGATCGCGGCAGGCCTCCAGCGCGGCCACGCCCTCGCCTTCCTTGCCGAGCAACTGTCCGCGGACATTGCGCAGATTGATCTCGGCGGCGCGACGGCCGTCGATGGTCTTGAAGCTCTGCAGATCGACGCCAGCCGCGTGGCGGTCGATCACGAACAGACTGACCCCGCCGCGATCCCGTCGATTACCCGAGGTACGCGCGGAAACGACAAGGTAATCCGCCCAGGGCGCCGCGATCACTGCCGTCTTGCCACCGCTCAGGACGTGGTCATCGCCCTCGCGTCGCGCGGTGGTCGTCACGTCTGCGAGATCGAACCGGCCCCTCTTCTCCGTCCAGGCCAGCGTCCAGATCTTCTTGCCGTCGACGATGTCGGGGATGAAGCTCTGTTTCTGCGCGGCATCGCCTAGCCGTTCGATCAGGCCGCCGGCCAGCACCACCGTCTCGACGAACGGCTCGACGACGAGATGGCGCCCGAACTCATGCGCGATGATCATGCTCGACAGCGGGCCGCCACCGAGGCCGCCCGCATCCTCGGCGAACGGGGCGGCCAGCAGGCCGAGTTCGGCAAACGCCGCCCATTGCCTGCGACTAAACCCTTGTTCGTCGGCGACGATCTTGCGGCGCGCCTCGAAATCATACTGATCGCGCAGCAGGCGCTGGATGCTGGATCGCAGCAGTTCCTGCTCTTCCGTAAACTGAATGTCCATCCGACCCTCTCGATAGTCCGACTAGAGACCAAGCACCGCTTTTGCGATGATGTTGCGCTGAATCTCGTTCGACCCGCCGTAGATGCTGAGCTTGCGAGAATTCAGATACTTCTCCGACGCGGTGTGGCCGTACTCAGGGCCGGGCATGAAGCGATTGGCGCTGGCCGGTTGCTCTCGCAGCGCGAGCCCGTGATTGCCGATCGCGCGGTGGGTCAGTTCCGTGATCCTTTGGAAGATCTCCGTGCCGCGGATCTTGAACAGCGATGCGGCCGGTCCAGGATCGATGCCGCGCGCCATCTGAGCCACGACACGCAGTTCGGTCGCCTCGAGCGCCAGTACGTCGAGTTCGACCAGGGCGATCTCGCGCTGGAAGTCGAGATGCATCGGATCGTCGGACGGGATCTCGGCTTCAACGATTTGCTTCAGCTTGTTGATGTAGCGTGTTGACCGGCCGATGCCGGCCATGCTGGTGCGTTCGTTGCCGAGCAGAAACTTGGCGTAGGTCCAGCCCTTGTTTTCCTCGCCGATCAGGTTCTCGACGGGGACACGAACGTTCTCCAGGAAAACGTCGTTGACCTCATGGCTTCCGTCGATGGTGATGATCGGTCGCACGGTGACGCCCGGCGACTTCATGTCGATCAGCAGGAAGGAAATGCCGGATTGTGGCTTGGCATTCGGATCGGTCCGCACCAGGCAGAAGATCCAATCCGCGTGCTGAGCGAGCGTCGTCCAGGTCTTGTGGCCATTGACGACATAGTGATCGCCTTCGCGCACGGCCTTGGTGCGGACGGTTGCCAGGTCGGAGCCGGAGCCTGGTTCGGAATAGCCCTGGCACCACCAGTCCTCGCCCGACAGAATGCGCGGAAGAAACTTCTTCTTCTGGGCCTCGTTACCGAACGTGTAGATGACGGGCCCCACCATGGTGACGCTGAATGCCAAAGGCGGCAGCGTGCCGGCCCGGCTGGTCTCCTGTTCGAAGATGAAGCGGCGCGTAATCGACCAGCCGGGCCCGCCATACTCCTTCGGCCAGAGTGGCGCGATCCAGCCCTTCTTGTGCAGGATGCGATGCCAAAGCAGCGATTGCTCCTTGGTCAGGTCGGTCTCCGGATTCGGGACGCGCATTTCCGCGGGGTAGTTTTCCGCGATGAAGGAGCGCACCTCGTCGCGAAATGCAGCATCCTCTGGGGAAAGCGCCAGCTCCATCCTCTTTGCTCCTCACCACTTCTCGCCGAAGGGACGAATCTCCAGCTCGAACGTCCATGCGCTTTTCGGCTGCTGGTAGAGTTGCCAATAGGATGCAGCAACGGAGGACGGCGGCATCAACGCATCCGGATCATCCAGCGCGTTCGGCCCGAGAGCCTCCAGCCGCCGCTGCCGAACCCATTCGGTATCCACGCCGGAATCGATGATCAGATGCGCGACGTGGATGTTTTTCGGGCCAAGCTCGCGGGCCATTGCTTGCGCGACTGCGCGAAGGCCGAACTTGGCGCTTGCAAAGGCGGCATAGCCGCTGCCGCCGCGGAGCGAAGCGGTCGCCCCGGTAAAGAAGATATTGCCGCCTCCGCGCGGCAGCATGAGCCGGGCGGCCTCGCGGCCGGCCAGAAAGCCGGAATAGCAGGCCATTTCCCAGACCTTGCGGAAAACGCGCTCCGTTGTTTCCAGAATCGGGAAGTTGACGTTCGCGCCGATGTTGAAGATGCAGACTTCCAGCGGTGCATGCTTGTCCGCATCGTTGAGGAAGGAGATGATCTCGTCTTCCTTGCGAGCGTCGAGCGAACGGGCGTGAATCTCTCCGCCGGCTGCCTCGATGTCTTTGACGAGCGGAGCCAGCTTTTCGCCGTTACGACGGCCGGCGAAGACCGTGAAACCTTCTGCGGCAAACTTCTTGGCGATCTCGCCGCCGATGAAATCGCCGGCGCCGATGACAGCCGCAGTTGCGTTTCTTTTCTGCACGGGCGTGCTCCCTATGAGGTTATACGTCGCTTGCGAACGGTTCTACCGTGAACCCGCCGGACCACGTCCGTCGACGCGCTCTCGGCATCATGGAAAGTACATAGCGTTCTTTTTTAGAACGCGTCAATTGATATTTGACGTTGGTGCTTCGAGCCGCAAGGCGCACCACGCTCCAACCTCAAACTGGACAGGATTTCGAATCGTGACAGCCTTGCACGGCAAGAGATGCGCTACCCCGATCCAAGGACAGCTCATTCAAGGTGAGCTCGCTCACGGCACAAGATTGAAGGACATCAGCGCCGTCCTTTATCTGGGCCGCGATCGCGATCTAAAGGTATTGCCGGCGAGCGCACCACTTCACCGCGGGAGGGCGGCTTTTCGCTAGCCGCGCCCAACGACGAGCGCCGTCGAAAGCGTGGTCTGCAAAATCCGAAACGATCATCGCCGGCGAGCTTTGGCCAGCGGCGAATCTCATTTCATGATCGCCGGACTTCGATGCAAACTCACTTGGCCTTGGAAGTGGTCCCGCCGGATTGTTCGACGATGGAGTCCTCCACGTCCCGCAACTGGTCCTTGCCGAAGAACATTTCCTTGCCGACGAAGAAAGTCGGCGAGCCGAACGCGCCACGGCTCACAGCGTCGCTCGTCAGTTCGATGAGCCTCTTCTTCACGTCGTCGTCCTGCGCACGCTTCGCAATGCGATCGATATCAATGCTTGAAGAGATGAACGCGCTGCGGAAGACCTCCGGATCATCCATCTTCTTCGGTTCTTCCCACATATGATGATAGGCGGCCCTGAAATAGGGCTCGAACATTCCCTCGGATTGCGCCGCAACCGCGCAGCGCATCAACATGAGGGTGTTGACCGGGAAGAAGGGATTGGTGCGGAATTTCGTCGCTTTATGGCGGCGAATGAACCGCTGCGTCTCGAGCGCCTGGTATTCCGGCTTGTTCTTGATCCCACGCAGAGAATCGAAGGGCGACATGTTTCCAGTGGCTTTGTAAATGCCCCCAAGAAGGACGGGGACGTACTCGAATTTGACCCCGGTGCGCTGTTCGATGCCCGGGATTGCGACCTCGGCCAAATAGGCGTTCGGACTACCGAAATCGAACTGGAACTCTACTTTCGGGATCATATCGGCGTCCTCCAGACAAATTCGATGATTGCGATATTCGCTTTACAGTTCTATTTTTGAACTGTCAAACCGATACCTCGTCAATTTGTTCGATTTTTCCGCGGGGTGTTGTTTGAAGATCAGTACCTATCTAGAATGGTAGGAGTTGTCTCTTCTCCGCAGATTCGTGGGAGAATGATTGGGACTATTGGAGACCGCGGATGAAATGGAAAGAACTTGAGGAAGAGCCATGTTCGATGGCCAGGACGATTGCGGTCATCGGCGACCGATGGACGCTGCTTATCCTGCGCGAATGCTTTCTGCGCACTCGTCGCTTCGAGGGATTCCAGTCCGCCTTGGGTATAACGCGCCATCTCCTTGCCGAGCGTTTGAAGAAGCTTGTCCGGCAAGGCATTCTCCGCCGAGTCCCCTATCAAGAATCGCCCAAGCGCCACGAGTACATCCTGACGCAGAAGGGCCTCGAGTCTCTATCCGATCATGATGGCAATCGTCCATTGGGGCGACACTCACATGGTCGACGAACGCGGTCGGCCGCTCCTGCATCAGCATCGCAATTGCGGTAAGAACTTCGACCCCGTCATGGTTTGCTCTGAGTGCGGTGAACCGGTTTTGGCCAAAGAGGTCCATACGCATCCAGGCCCAGGTGCCAGGCGCCTGCTTGTGAAAAGCGACGTGGAAGCGCCGGCCCCAAAATCCAAGGTGCGGCGCAAAGTTGCCTGATCACCCTACCCTGCAAAGCCAGCCAAACTGCTAAGCGTGGAATGACTGAGTAGCCGACAGTTTCACCGCGATCAGCCCCATGTCGACCACCGGCTCGGCGCTCGATGAGCAAAGGTTCAAACTCGGATCACGTTTGAGTTCGGGACCGAGCAGTAGAGAGATTCGACTTGGTCCGACCGGCACTTCAAGACCGCGCGTTGATTGACATATGCTTTGTCCGTGATCTCTCCAGCGGCGATCGACGGCGGCTCCTTGAGCATCACGAACGAATGAGCATTTTCGCTGCTGCCAACGGTCCGGTTGTATTCCTGGAGCCGATCCTTGAGGAACTGCACAACGACGGGATCGTTAGTCAGGTCGGAAGACGGCTGCGAAGAGATCCGCGCCGCCTCCGTCGGGTTCAGCCAGCAAAGCAGACCGCAGTATTCCCGGTTTTCGCCTGCAATCACCACATCCGATAGCACGCCGCGGGTGGCTGCTAAGATTGCGGCGCGCATGTTCCCGATCGACACCCAGGTCCCGTTCGCGAGCTTGAAGTTCTCAGAAATTCTACCCGTGAAGCGAAGTCCGGATTCGGGCTTCTCGGGGTCAAGGAACGAGACTGTGTCCCCGATACGATAGAAGCCTTCTTCGTCGAAGGCTTGTTCCGTCAAATCCGGCCGGCCGAGATAACCCGGGGTCACGTTTGGACCTTTGACTCGCACCTCGTATGTATCGGAAACGGGAAGCAGCTTGAGCTGCAAACCAGGCGCGGGAAGGCCGATTTCCCCCGGTCGATCGGTGGCCCAATGCGTCGTACTGATCGTTGGAGCGGTTTCCGTCGTACCGTAGCCGGACATGACAGGAATACGCCGGCCGGTAATCGATGACGTCAACTTATAAAGACGCTCGAGCGTGTTCTGCGAGATGGCTGCGCCGGCGTAACTTATGCGATCCAGCCGCTTCAGGATGCGCGCGCCAAGTTCAGAATCCTTCTCGATAGCGTCGCAAAGGGAATTGTAACCGGCCGGCACGTTGAACATGGCGGTCGGTGAAACCTCTTGGAGATTGAGCAGCGTCTTGTGGAAGAGCTGCGGCAATGGCCGGCCGTCGTCGATGTAGAGCGTCCCTCCATTCTTGAGTATGCCGTGCAGAATGACGTTGCTTCCCATGGTGTGGTGCCATGGCATCCACTCGACCTGAATAGGCGCTTCGGAAGGGGCCACTAGCAAGCTACCCATTTGTAGAGCGCTCGCCATCATGCGATGAGTATTCAGGACGCCCTTAGGAAGACCCGTCGAGCCCGACGTGAAGAGAACTTTTGCAACGGAATCGCAAGATACAGAGCTGGACGCGCCTTCAAAGCCTTGATAGCTGCTCCTCTCCTCAGTCAGGTCGGAATAGCGCACCGTTTCGGGGGCGCCGTCTACGCTGATCCAGGTCGCCGCTTTCAGCTCCGGGATGGAGCGGGCGGCTGAGAATTCGCGTCCGCTTTGCGCGAACACGAACTTCGGCCGCAGCACCTCTGCGATATCCTTCAGCCGTGCAAGACCGCCCGGCATCAGCGTGTAGTTCGGCGAGATCGGCGCAAGAACGACACCTATCGACATCGCGGCGAATGACATCACCGCGTTCTCTATGGAATTTCCGGAGAGGATGGCGAGGTTATCTGACGGCTTCGCATCCATCTCGACCAGGCTTTGACCGACCGCCCGAACCAGGGACCAGGCCTGGCTATATGTGATCTCGTCCCACCCGCCGCTTGAATTGCGTTGAGCCAAGAAAATCCGGTCGGGCGCGGCTTTCGCCCATCTGGGCAGGAAGTCCGTGATACGCCAATCGCACTCCCCCAGCTCGATCGGCGACCTCAAGATGAGCGTACCGTCGCTCCGACGCTGCAGAGAGACCTCTTTGGGCGCGAATACAGGTGCGTTCGTTGACATTAAAGATGATCCTATGACTTACGGCAGCGCCGCCCCGCACTCTCGCGTGTGATTCCGCTTCTGATCGCCGACCATCTGCGGTCTCGTGCGGACGGCTCACCTCAGGAGGTCGAACGGCGCATTCGATCACGCACCGTTTTCCCGTTTTTCTGTGCGTCGACTACTCGGACTTCGCGTCAAGCACGCCGCCGAACAACTGGTAGGTCGTTCCGGACCAGCGCTGCAGTCGCATTTGCGTCCACATCATGTTCGAGTTTTGGCTGGTGTTAGCCTCGATTCCCGGCAGTGCGACGGGGACGATGACGTTCTTGAGGTTCTTTGCTTGCGCCAGGATATTCTTGCGAGAGAGGTCGTTGCTGCATTGCTTCAGGATCTGCTCGAGCAGAATTCCCTGCTGATATCCGACCGCGTAACTTCCGTTGGTGATGTCGGCGCCTGACAGATACTTCTCGAAGAAGCTCTTATAGGTCTGCATGCCGGCATCGTCCTTCCAGGTCTCGTCTGCAATGTCCTTGGTGATTGTGCCGGCGATCACGCCGACCGACTTGTCGAGACCGGCCGGCGCGAGCGTGCCACCAACAGATGCGGACGGGAAATTGATGATGACGGTCGCCTTCCATCCGATCACTGAGGCCTGCCTGATCGCCTGTGCTGCAAACTTCGGTGTGCCGGCGATCACGAGAGCCTCGGCGCCCGAACTCTTGAGATTCGTTATCTGTGAATCGATCGTCGGCTCAGTCACCTCGTAAGAGGCGGCCACAACCTTCCGATCGAAATCGGCCCCCAGATACGCCTTGAAGGCATTGATGTAGTCCTTACCGAGGTCGTCGTTCTGGTAGAGAATTGCGTATTTCGCGTTGGGAAGCGTCTTGGTCAGATACTTGGCGTAGATCTTCCCTTCGGTATCGTAACTGACGAGCCCGGTCGTCGTCAGGGGATAATTTGCGACGTCCGTGAACTTGGATGAACCACTGACGATTGCGATGCTGGGCACCCCTTTCGCCCTGAGGTACTTGGCCGTAGCCGAGATGCCGGGCGTACCGAGTTGGCCGAACATGAAGGACACTTCATCGCTCTCGACCAGCTTGCGCACGTGCTCAACCGCCTTAGGCGGACTGTATGAGTCATCGTAGGCGATGTAGTTGATCTTGCGACCGTTTACGCCGCCTCGGTCGTTCAGCGATTGGATATAAGCGATGAGACCCTTGCCCACGAGCCCGATCGATGATGCCGGTCCGCTGAAGGGGAAAACCCCTCCAACCTTGATCTCAGTTTCGGAAATGCCGGGCTCTTCCGCCGCGGACGCAGGGCCGCTCAAAAGCACAGCAAAAGCTATCGCGATTTTCCAATTCGCTATCATGGATCGTCCTCCCCACGCGCGCCTGTCACGACACGCCAGTATGTTGGTTGACCTTCTGCTTTTCGCGCTCGCCCACCGATCGTCGGCTTGGCACCGGACCGGCGTGAATGGCTTGAGGTCTGTCCCGAAACATAACGTTCTTTTTTAGAACCCGTCAAGCACCTCTGTGATCCGGCCTCTGCGACACAATCATCGGAGGATTCATCTGCGCGACTGTTCCTGCCGCGATAGCTCCGCGCGCTAGTTTCACGAGTTACTTCCGTAATAGAACTTATGGCATTGTGCCCAAGCGGCCGCCTCACAAGGATTGGACGGCCGACGCGCGAGCGCACGTCATCAGGTACCGCCGATGAAAAGCTCGATCAGCGCAATCACGGTGTCGGGCGCGTCTTCCTGGCTAAAGTGTCCCGCGTTCGGAAGTTTTATGATCGGCCTACCCGGCCAAATCGCACTGAAGTCTGCGATCTGTGTGTCCGGCGCAATAGCATGATCCTTCATGCCTACGGCGAGCATCGCCGGCTTGGACTTCAGATTGTCAATGAGTGGAAAGCCTTCCGCGAGATAGGGCCGGATTCTGCCGAGCAGTGCATCAAGCGGAAACTCGATCGCTCCAATCTTTCGTCGTAATGGCGCCCCGTAGGCCGCGAGCCAATCGGCGTTGACCACGAAGAGGTTCTCCAAGCCCTGGGTCTTCATGACACTCAGGATGTTGACATTGAGGTGCCCGAGCACTTCAGGGAGCGTTCCAGCGCTCAGCCGCGCCCGCAAGGCAGTCGAGGGCGGTGCCTTCAAGGCCGAGATCGTGCCGATCACGCTGAGCGAAAAGGCAGGACCACGCATCATCGCCAATGACGAGCATCCGCTGAGGGTCCATCCGGCGAAAATCCCCGGCCTAAAGCCGGCGTTCCGCGCCAACGGCACTATTACGCCCGCGGCCTCCTCCGCCAACGCCGATGGCGTCGCGGCGCTGGTGCTGACCAAGCGGTCGCTGGCCGATCGAGGCGGCCTGCCTGTCCTCGCCGAGATCAAGGGCCACGCCACTCACAGCCAGGAGCCGCAATGGTTCACCACGGCGCCGATCCCGGCGATCCGCAAGCTACTCGACAAGATCGGCTGGGGTGCCTCCGATGTCGACCTGTTCGAGATCAACGAGGCCTTCGCCGTCGTCGCGATGGCTGCGCAACGCGATCTCGGCATTCCCCGCGACAAGCTCGACGTCAATGGCGGCGCCTGCGCGCTCGGCCATCCCATCGGTGCCACGCGCACGGTTGATCGTGACGCTGCTTCACGCGCTCCTGGCGCACAACCTCAAGCGCGGGTTGCGGCACTCTGCATCGGCGGCGGCGAAGCGAGCGCCATTGCCGTCGAGCGCCGTTGTAATTGAAGTCTAAGCGCAAGTAGGCTGCCGGGAGCGTCGCGAAATTGGCGACGTAGCTGGCGCTCCTGCAGCAAATTCGTCGAAGCGACGGCCCGTCAAGCGACCGTCGCGGACCGAGATTTCTGCTCAACAACTCATCAAGCGAAATTGACGCTCTTGTTTAGCGGCAATTCGCGTACCCGCTTCCCGGTGAGAGCAAAGATCGCATTGGCAAGAGCCGGCGCCGCCGGTGGGACGGGAGGTTCACCAATTCCTCGCACTTCCCCACCAAGCTCCAATCCCTTGACGATGATTTCCGGCGCCTGATGAAATCTCATGGCCTCGAACAGATGAAAGTTCGTCTGGACCGGCGCAAAGTTTTCGTAGGTCAGCTCGCAGTTCATGGCGTGGCCCAAAGCCCAGATGATGCCTCCCCGCACCTGCGCTTCGAAGTTGACCGGGTCCAGAATGCGCCCCACGTCGCAAACGGCATAGACTCTGTCGATTTTGATACCCTGAGGAGTGTCGCTCACCTCGACGATTTGAGCCATTGGCGCGCCGAAGGACAATGTCATCGCCACGCCGCGGGCTCGTCGATCGTCGATTCGCGAGCCTTTCCAGGCGGAAACATCACGCAAAGTATGCAGCACCTTCCTGGAAGGCTCATGATTGCAGAGACGAATGAGGCTCTGCCATCGGATCCGCGCCCGCGGCATGGATCAGTTCGTCCAGGAAGGAAGCATAGTGGAAGCCATTGGCGGACGCTCCAACCGATCGCCACGCGCTGACTGGCACCATTTCCTTCGTCTTATAACCCGTCACACGAAAGTTCGGTATTGCGAAAGGTTGGTCCCAAATACCGTTGACGCTTGAAACATCGGGGCCGGGAGGAACGGGCGCCTGTAACCGATTGAACCAGGATGCGCCCATCGATTGTCCGGCCACATCGATATTCATGCTCTCGACCATGCCATCGCGAACGGTGCCCTTGGCGCGCGAGAGCTGAATCGGGCGCGGATAGTCGTGCGCCATGTTCTCTTCACGGCTCCAGGTCATCTTGACCGGAACGCCTTCCATGGCCATCGCGAGTTCGATCGCCTGCAATGCATAGGTGTCGTCGAGTCGTGCCCCGAAGCTGCCGCCCATCAACTGAACGTGCACGTAGATGTTCTCTTCCGGCAGTTGCGTCAGCTTTGCCGCATGCCCCTGGAGGAAGATCGGGATCTGCGTACCCGTCCAGATGTCGAGCCGCTCTTTCGTGTAGAGTACGACCGCATTCATGGGCTCCAGCGGCGCATGGGCCAGATATGGAGTCCGATACTCCGCCTCGATAGGTTTGGATGAGCCGGCCAAAGCATTCTCGACGTCTCCGTCATTGCGAAGCCGGCTGTCCAGCAGGTCTTTGGAGAATGAATTCTCCAGCACCTTCCACATTCCCGCCGAGTCGGCCGGATAAGGAGGATCATTCCATTCAATCTTGATAGCGGCTGAGGCCTGAAAGGCTCTCCACGTATTATCGGCGATCACGCCCACACCATCTTTGACCGGGACGATCTTTTTGACGCCTCTCATCGTCTCCGCGCCGGAGGCATCATATCGTTTGACCGTGCCTCCCATGCCGGGGTTGGCGCGGACCGTGGCGTACACAACCCGTTCCGGACGAATATCGATCCCGTACTGTTGCGTACCGGTAGACTTGGCAACGATATCGATCCGGCGCATCTTCTTGCCGATGTAGCGCCACTCCTGTTCCGGCCGGAGCGTGACATCAGTAACCGGCGCAAGCTGGGCTGCCTCAACGGCCAGCTCCGCGTAAGTGAGGGACTTGTCATCGGGCAAGATGACCTGACCGTCCTTGGTCTTCAATTGCGATCGTGACACCCCCGACCTTCTGGCCGCCGCCTCCTTCAAAGTCTCGCGCGCGACGGCGCCCGCCATGCGAAGTTTTTGATAGCCATCAGGTACGGTGGACGAGCCTCCCGTGATCTGCATACCGAGGACGCGGCTCAACACCTCGCCACCTCCTCGCGCGCCTCGGGCCATGAGGCCATCGTCGATCGTGGCGAAGGGCAGGCTGTCGTCCATGATGCGGCTGTTGAAGTAGGCCGTATCTGGCGGACCGGGATCGATACGAACCTTGTGCGGATCCACGTCCAGCTCTTCGGCAATCAGATGAGCTTGGATGGAATATGAGCCCTGGCCCTTGTCGGCGCGCGGAGTGATGAGCGTAACGCCCTTTGCGTCGACGCGGACGTAAGGCGTGATGGCGGCTTCCCCGGGCTTGAGGCCCTTGAGCAGGGGATTGGGAGGATCCTGGCGCAATCGGTAATAGCCGAAGGCGACGCCCCCGGCGATCGCAGCGGAGCCGATCAGGAACGTGCGTCTTGCAATCGTCTTGACCCGGGCCACGCTATTTCCCCTTCATCATCTGGGCTGCAGTTTTGACGGCGCTGTGAATGCGAGTGTAAGTCCCGCATCGACAAAGGTTTCCGTCCATGGCCTCGGCGATTTCGGCGTCCGAGGGGGCGGGAGTTTTAGCTAGCAGGGCCGCTGCAGTCATCATTTGGCCAGACTGACAATAACCGCACTGCGCAACTTGGTGCTCGATCCAAGCCTGCTGAACGACGTGCAGGTTCGCGGGAGTTCCCAGGCCCTCGATCGTCGTGATGCTGCCGCGGACCTCGCCAGCGTTGATCGAGCAGGACCGAACCGCGGTACCGTCGATATGGACGGTGCACGCACCGCAAAGGCCCGCCCCGCAACCGTACTTCGGTCCCGAGATACCAAGCTCGTCTCGGAGCACCCAAAGCAGCGGCATTTCCGGTTCGACATCCAGATCGTAGCGTTTACTGTTGACGGTCAACTGCATTGCGAATGCTCCTGTAGTCGCGAATAACGACAACTGCCCGCCTCTCCGAGCGCCGCGGCCAGTCGGGTCTGATGTGCCGAACCAGGCACGTATTCTTTACGATTAGGTCGTTACAGAGGCCCCGGCCAATTCAGAATGGAATAGCTTTGCTCTACCGCTGAATTGCCGCGAAGCGCGCATCAGAGCTACCTGAGTTTCCGCCGCCCCGGTCGTCCGGAAGCAGTGGTACGGGTCTGCTCCGATCCAACTTCAGGCAGCGGCGCATCGATGACACGCGTCATGAGTTCGCGGAGATGGCCGGCCTCGCGCGCCCCGAACGCCGATTCGAATCCGGCTCTCGCCTTTTGCCAGGCCGGATGCGCCGCGAACAGAATCTCCTGTCCGCGACCCGTGATGGCGACCTCCCGCACCCGCCGATCCTCCTCACTCACCCTGATTTTGAGAAAGCCATCCCGCTCCAGCGGTCGGAGATTGTGGCCCACCGTCGCTCGATCCATCGTCATGATGTTCGCCAGCCTGGCCATCGTCATCGGGCCTTCCGCGGCAAGGAAGCCCAGCAGGCTGTACTGGGTCGACTTGAGCCCGGTATCGGCAAGACAGAGATCGTAATAGCGAGATACGCGTCGCGCCGCCCGCCTGAGCTGGCTGCAAGTGCAGTTCTGAGGAAAGTCACTCGTCGGAAACGAACGTCGTGCCAAGTTCAGGGCTTCCTTGCTGGCGTGGATCGGTGCTCCAGACCCTTAGCATCAAATCGCCGAACGAACCTCAACGAAATGACAGTTTGCAGGCCTGCACAACGGATGATAGTCTCATATGCCCGTAATTGTGTCCGGCTCCGTGCGCGGGCGCACGCGGCCTTCAGATGCAGCCTTCAGATCAAGGAGACCAGCATGGCCGGACTTAAAGACCACCCGATCGCCGAACGCATACGGCTCAACCCTCCGGCACCACCCGCATCCCTTGGCCTCGACGCTTTGAAGGCGTTGGTCATGGAATGCGGTGCAGATGATTGCGGCATCGTCAGCTTCGACGACCCTCTCATCAAAGACGAGGCGGTTCACGCCCGACGGGCATTCCCGGGGGCGCGATTGGCAGTGAGCATCGTGAGCAGGATGAACCGCGCTCCGATCCGTTCACCCGCACGGTCGGCGTCCAATAACGAGTTCCACAAGATTTCTCACGATGTCGACGATATCGCGCGCGAGCTGGTTCGGCGTCTGGAAGACATGGGAATCTCGGCGATGAATCCTCCGATGGCATTCCCCATGGAGTTCGACAAGTACCCGGAACGGGGATGGGTCGTCTCGCACAAGCTCATTGCCGAAGCTGCCGGCGTTGGAAAGCGCGGTATCCATCGCAGCGTCATCCATCCTAAATTCGGCAGCTTTATCCTTCTGGGCACCGTGCTGGTCGATCTCGACATCGAGGCGCCGTCGAAGCCACTGGACTACAATCCCTGCTTCGAGTGCAGGCTCTGTGTCGTCGCTTGTCCGGTCGGCGCGATCAAGCCAGACGGATATTTCGACTTTTCTTCCTGCCTCAACCACAATTACCAGCAGTTCATGGGCGGATTCGCACAATGGATCGAGGACATCGCAGATGCCAAGTCCGCCAAGGACTACCGTGAACGCCAACCGCTGGCAGAAACAGTCAAGCGATGGCAGAGCCTCTCGTACGGCCCCAACTACAATGCTGCCTATTGCGTCGCGGTTTGTCCTGCCGGCGAAGACATCATGGCCGGCTACTTGTCGAACCGCAAAGCGCACGTGGAAACGATCGTCAAACCGTTGCAGGACAAGGTCGAGCCGCTCTACGTCGTCCGGGATTCCGATGCAGCAAGTCACGCAGCGAAGATGTTTCCGCACAAGACGCTTCGGTTTGTGCGCTCAAGCGCCCGGGCCTCGAGTATCGGCGCATTTCTCTTCGGAGTGGGGCTTACCTTCCAGCGCAATAGGGCCAAAGGCCTGAATGCCACCTACCACTTCGTTTTCACAGGCCAAGAGCCCAAGGAGGCCACGGTGGTCATCAAAAATCAGAAGCTGACCGTTACCAACGGCCTCATTGGCGCACCGGACTTGCGCATTCAGGCGGACTCAGCCGCTTGGCTGAAGACCTTGAACGGTCAGCTCTCGGTCGTTTTGGCCCTCGCGCAGAGAAAGATTCGATTGAAGGGTCCTCTCAAACTCCTGAAGGCCTTCGGTGCGTGCTTCCCGAAATGACAAAACACTGCCGCAAGCCGAGTGCCTAATGCCCGCGTCGGGCTCGGGTGCCCGCTAGTTGGGAAACGACGACACATTAGTTCTGTTTTCGAATTGACTAAGTCGTCGTCTCGATGTCTTATCCCGGCACCTCCCGGTCCGATCCAGGAGACGGAGACATCTGGGCTCGGACTACTCAACCGGCTGCGAAAGCGGCCGGTCTTTTTCGTTGCGTTATTCGGTGGAATGAAGGAGCCAGGCTCGTCTCGTAATCTGGAGCATTTCCGCTTCGCGGAGCTTAAGCCGGTAAACTCTCGCTTTCGATCTTGGATAATGCTGGACCGCGGAGGCTCTCAAGATCGCCGGAAGCGCGCTGAAGCCGAGCATCATGCCATTCGGTGCGCTTTCGGTTGGATCGAGACGAAAGGCCGCCGGCGAAGCAAGGCCGTCTCCCTCATGATCACGGCTCCAGCCAAGGCGATCGAGCGTGGCCACAGGTGAGTGGTCGCCGGCGCGCCATTTCAACACTTCGATCGCCGATCGAAAAGCAACCATCACGCAATCGATGTCGTCGACAGATCGACTGTCGACCCTCTGCGCTTGATGCATAACAGCTTGCAATATCTCTTCACGCGAGCGCTCATGGCTGAGCGCGATAGCGGTCAAGCCAAGAGAGCGTCAAAAATCCGGAATGCGTGGCACGCGGTGGCCAACGTCGTGAGATAACATTCCAAGGCGGTCGGTCCGAACGCAGCCGCCAACTTCGCTCCGGCCGCCGCCAACCATACCGTGCGCGCTCGCGTGAATCCCAAGCTAGGAGACCACCCGTTCAAGGTCGATGATCTGGCCGCTTCAACCAACTTGTAGTCAGGAGCGTCGCTGCTCATCAGGACGAAATGAGCCATGGTGTGTGTGATTGCGCAGTAGTTGCGCTCACCGGGACTGAAAGCGGCATTGGCTTTAGCCCTCGCGCGCTCACGTAGGTCTTCCAGGGCCATCAGAGAACGCGTTGCCAACGCGTATGCCAACAATTCGATGAGAGGCGCCCATCTGAATACGGACTGGAACTCTGTTCTAGACGGAAAGTGCCCCGGAAGAGTGAATGGCGCAAGCAAATCGAAAGCGATATCTCTGCTTTTCGCTCTGACACCATGTAGCCGGCTCCGTAAGCCTGCAGATATCATGAGCTTGTCGATCTCTTCACCGACCGGGACGCCGTGCTGACGAAGCGGACGCAACCTCCCGGAAGGAGCGATCTCGATGGCTGCCGGGACGTCGGGGAGTGTCACCACCACTGGTTGCGTAGACTCGCCGGGCGTCCGGATGCTTTCCCATGTTGTCGGGTCCATCTCTATGGCGAGTCCGATCGCCAATGTGTCGGCCATTCTCACGAGGTCGTCAGATCCAAATGCGGCGATGACCGAACCGAAGTTCTGAGACTTCTCTCTGGTCTCCTGGTTCGGCCGGTCCGGATACAAAGTTCGTCGCTCCAACGTCCACCTCATTGGTTTTCCTGGGAGCGTGAATCCGCTCGTTTCGCATGACGAACGGATCAATTTCCGAGGATGAACTTAGGGTGAGAAAATAGGCGTGTTTCCTGCAGCTTGGTCGAGCCGCGTATTTCGAGCACCGCCTAGTCAGAAATGAATAAGCGATCGTGCACGTTGTGCATTTGATCTGGCCGCCGAACTGCCCTGCTCGCAGAGCGCTTGCGTCCGTCCCCTTGACAAGTTCTTTTATGGAACTTATTGGGGCTTCAAAGGGAGGCTACTCGATGAAGGTCTTAGTGCCGGTAAAGCGGGTGGTCGATTACAACGTCAAGGTCCGCGTCAAGGGCGATGGATCGGGCGTTGAACTCGCCAACGTCAAGATGTCGATGAACCCGTTCGATGAAATCGCGGTCGAGGAAGCGCTGCGCCTGAAGGAAGCTGGCAAGGCCACCGAGGTCGTGGTGGTCTCCATCGGACCGGCGCAGGCCTCGGAGACGATCCGCACCGGCCTTGCCATGGGCGCCGATCGCGGCATCCTGGTGAAGGCAGAGGGCACCGTCGAGCCGCTCGCCGTCGCCAAGATCCTGAAGAAGGTTGCCGAGGAAGAGCAGCCGGGCCTGATCATTCTCGGCAAGCAGGCCATCGACGACGACAGCAATCAGACCGGCCAGATGCTGGCCGCGCTGCTCGGCTGGTCGCAGGCGACGTTCGCCTCCAAGCTCGAGGTCGAAGGTTCCGACTTCAAGGTCACGCGTGAAGTCGACGGCGGCCTGCAGACCGTGAAGCTGAAGGGGCCGGCGATCGTCACCACCGACCTGCGTCTCAACGAGCCGCGCTATGCCTCGTTGCCCAACATCATGAAGGCCAAGAAGAAGCCGATCGCGGACAAGACCGTCGCCGATTACGGCGTCGACATCACCGCGCGTCTCGAGGTTCTCAAGACGACCGAGCCGGCGGGCCGCAAGGCGGGCGTCAAGGTCAAGGACGTCGCCGAGCTGGTGTCGAAACTCAAGAACGAAGCCGGGGTGCTCTGATGACGACGCTTCTGATTGCCGAACACGACAATGCGTCGCTCAAGGATGCGACCAACAAGGCCCTGACCGCGGCGGCCGCGCTCGGCGCGGACGTCGAGGTGCTGGTGGCCGGCGAGGGTGCCAAGGCCGCGGCGGACGCCGCCGCCAAGCTCGCCGGCGTCAAGAAGGTGCTGCTCGCCGATGGCGCGCTTTACGCGCACGATCTCGCCGAGCCGCTGGCCGCGCTGATCGTCTCGCTGGCGCCGGCCTATGATGCGATCGTCGCGCCCGCGACCTCGCGCTTCAAGAACGTGATGCCGCGTGTCGCTGCCCTGCTCGACGTGATGCAGGTCTCGGAGATCATCAAGGTGGTCGCGCCCGATACCTATGAGCGCCCGATCTATGCCGGTAACGCCATCCAGACGGTGAAGTCGAAGGACGCCAAGAAGGTCATCACGGTGCGGACCTCGACCTTCGCCGCAGCCGGCGAGGGTGGCAGCGCGAGCGTCGAGAGCGTCGCGGCGGCGGCCGATCCGGGCCTGTCGTCCTTCGTCGACGAGGAGGTCGCCAAGAGCGACCGTCCCGAGCTGACCTCGGCCAAGATCATCGTCTCCGGTGGCCGGGCCATGCAGAGCCGCGAGAACTTTGCCAAGTACATCGAGCCGCTCGCCGACAAGATCGGCGCCGGCGTCGGCGCCTCGCGCGCGGCGGTCGATGCCGGCTATGCGCCGAACGACTGGCAGGTCGGCCAGACCGGCAAGGTGGTGGCGCCCGAGGCTCTATGTCGCCGTCGGCATTTCTGGCGCGATCCAGCATCTGGCCGGCATGAAGGACTCCAAGGTGATTGTCGCGATCAACAAGGACGAGGACGCGCCGATCTTCCAGGTCGCCGATTACGGCCTGGTCGCCGACCTCTACCAGGCGGTTCCGGAGCTGACGGCCGAACTCGGCAAGTAATGCACGTGGCGGCGTCCACTGAACCGTTCGTGATCCAACGTACCCGGCAATTCCAACCGCAAGCCCGTCCAGGACGGCGATATGGAGCAGATCGATGAGCAATGTCGTAAGCCTGAAGTCCCACGACGCCATAGGCATGGTCACCATCGACAGCCCTCCCGTCAATGCGCTCAGTGCAGCTGTACGCGGCGGCATTCTGGAGTGTGTCCAACAGGCCATCGCCGACCCCTCCATTCAGGCGATCGTGTTGACCTGCACAGGACGGACCTTCATTGCTGGAGCCGATATCACGGAGTTCGGCAAGCCTCCGAAGAAGCCGAATCTCGATGAGGTCCTGACCTCGATTGAGAGCAGTCCGAAGCCGGTCGTCGCGGCAATTCACGGGACCGCTCTCGGTGGGGGGCTTGAGGTCGCCCTGGCGTGTCATTTCCGGGTGGCGGACAAGAGACTCGAAGCTCGGCCTGCCGGAGGTCAAACTCGGTCTATTGCCAGGCGCCGGCGGCACGCAGCGCCTTCCTCGCGCAGTGGGTCCAGAACTAGCCGTTAAAATGATCATCGGCGGCGATCCCATCGGCGCCAACGAAGCGCTTCAGAACGGATTAATCGAAGAGGTGGTGGAGGAGGCATCATCGGGCGGAGAAGCCTTCGCTCGAAAGCTCCTTGCCGACGCGCGCCCGCTTCGTAGGCTGCGCGACGATGACACCAAGCTGGCCGCGGCTCGATCGGACCGCTCGATCTTCACCGGCGCGGTGGCTGCGATCACAAAGAAGGTCAGAGGATTGGAGGCGCCGTTCGTCGCGGCCGACGCGATCGGCTATGCGTTGGATCTACCCTTTGAGCAGGGGCTGAAGAAGGAACGAGAGTTGTTCCTCCAGCTGATGAGCAGCGATCAATCGAAGGCTCTGCGATATGCTTTCTTCGCCGAGCGAGAGGCAGCGAAGATCGCCGGTGTCGAGACCGGCACCAAGCCGCGTTCAATCGAAGGCGTGGCAATCATCGGCGCCGGCACCATGGGCGGCGGTATCGCGATGTCATTCGCGAACGCAGGCATTCCCGTCACGCTGGTGGAGACCGGAAAGGATCAGCTCGATCGCGGATTGGGCATCATCCGCAAGAACTATGAAGCCACCGCAGCGCGCGGCGGTATTCCCGCCGACGCGCCTGCGAAGCGCATGGCACTCATTACGGGAGCCGTCGGTCTTGAAAACATCGGGCAAGCCGACCTCATTGTAGAGGCTGTATTCGAGACTATGACGATCAAGAAGGAGGTTTTCGGACAGCTCGATAAAATAGCGAAGTCGGGCGCTATTCTGGCCACCAATACCTCCTTCCTGGACATCAATGAGATTGCCAAGGAAACCAAGCGTCCGCAGGACGTGGTCGGCATGCACTTCTTCAGCCCGGCCAATGTTATGAAGCTGTGCGAAATCGTCCGAACCAAGAGCACTGCGCCTGACACACTGGTAACCGCAGTTTCATTGGCGCGGAAGATCGGAAAAGTGCCCGTGATCGTCGGTGTCTGCGACGGCTTCGTCGGCAACCGAATGCTCATGGCCCGGCAACATCAGGCCAGTCAGCTGCTTTTCGACGGCGCACTTCCTCAGCAGGTCGACGCCGCCCTGACCAAATTCGGCATGCCGATGGGCCCGTTCGCGATGGGCGACCTGGCCGGATTGGATATCGGGTGGCGATCGCGACAGGATCGTGGCATCAAATCGGAGATCGAAGACGCCTTATGTGAGGCAGGCCGCTTCGGACAAAAGACCGGAAAGGGCTTCTTCCGCTACGAAAGCGGCTCGCGCTCTCCCTTCCTGATCCGGAGGTCGAAAAACTGATCGATCAGACGTTGAAGCGTCTCGGGCGCAAGCGGCGCGCGATCAGCGATGAGGAAATCCTGGAGCGGACGACATATGCGATGATCAACGAAGGGGCTCGGATCCTTGAAGAAGGCAATGCGGCTCGAGCAAGCGACATCGACGTGGTGTGGCTCTATGGGTATGGATGGCCAGTCTATCGTGGAGGCCCCATGTATTACGCCGACCATGTCGGGCTGAAGACAATCGCTGCCAAGCTGTCAGACTACGCGAAGGAAGCAGGCGATCCGTCGCTCAAGCCTGCACCGTTGCTGAAGCAGTTGGCCGACCAAAACGCGAAATTTACCTGACTGTCTGCCCCCGGCGTGAACCGACCCTTCTCGCCGAGAGGCTGACCTGTCTGGCGGCGAGTGGGCTCCCGAACCGGCGACGAGGGACCTTGGCGAGGAGAGGCGCAGACCGCATCTCGATGTTTTGGAGAAGCCCGAACGACATTGGCGAAAGCTCTCCGCGAGAGCTTCCGTCCCCGGCGCTGAAACGAACCGTGGTAGACCATTTTTCTTCAATAGTGACTTGATGTTTCTTAGCTGCTCTGGCAGTTTGGCTCAGCGTAGCTATTTGCAGGGGTAGAGCACGGCTCCCTATCACGGGTGAAGACGTCCCCCTCATCGCTGGAGAAGAAGTTCAGGAGAAACCGATAGTGCTAACGCATGATCGGGATCTCTAACTCTGGCAATAGACCATCGTATCTCCAAGAATCGGGTCCTTACATGCGCCGAATAGTAGTCACAGGAATGGGGCTGGTCTCTCCGCTCGGCTGCGGTACGGAGGTGGCGTGGTCCCGGCTGCTTGCTGGCAAGTCCGGGCTGACCATCCTACCCGAGTGGGCTTCCTCGCTGCCGGGAAGAGTTGCCGGGCTCGTGCCGATCAAAGACGATGATGTCGATGGCGGCTTCGATCCCGATCTGACCATCCCGCCCAAAGAACAGCGGAAAATGGATCGGTTCATTCAGTTCGCGTTGGTGGCGGCTGCGGAGGCGGTCAAGCAGGCTGGCTGGTCCCCTGCGGACGAACGCTCTCAGGAGCGCACAGCGACGATCATCGCTTCTGGCATCGGCGGATTTCCGGCCATCGTCGAAGCGGTACGGACCACCGATCAACGTGGCATCCGCCGCCTGTCACCGTTCACCGTGCCATCCTTTCTCGCGAATCTCGCGGCAGGACACGTTTCCATACAGTACGGCTTCAAAGGGCCGATCGGCGCCCCCGTAACGGCGTGCGCCGCCAGTGTACAGGCGATCGGCGACGCGGCTAGATTGATCCGTGCCGGTGAGGCCGACGTGGCGGTCTGCGGTGGCGCCGAAGCTTGCATCGATCTCGTCAGCCTCGGAGGGTTCGCGGCGGCCCGCGCAATCTCCACGCGCTTCAACGACAGGCCCTCGCAGGCGTCTCGCCCGTTCGATCGGGACCGCGATGGATTCGTCATGGGCGAAGGAGCCGGGATTCTGGTGATCGAACAGCTCGAGCACGCTCGAGCACGCGGGGCCCGGCCAATCGCCGAACTCGTCGGCTATGGAACTTCCGCTGACGCGCATCATATCACCTCAGGTCCTGAGGACGGATCAGGTGCCCGGCGAGCAATGGAAGCGGCCTTGCGGCAAGCAGAACTTCATCCGCGCAACGTGCAGCATCTCAATGCTCACTCGACCTCGACTCCCGTCGGCGACAACTCCGAGCTGGCCGCCATCAAATCCGTTTTCGGAGCCCACGGCGGCATCGCCGTGAGCGCGACAAAGTCGGCGACCGGTCATTTGCTGGGCGCTGCAGGAGGCGCCGAGGCCATCTTTGCGATCCTCGCCATCCGAGACCAGATAGCCCCTCCCACTCTCAATCTGGAAAATCCCGACGTGGCAGCGGAAGGCGTCGATCTCGTCGGACCCAAGGCCCGAAATATGGCGATGGATCACGCGATCTCGAATGGTTTTGGATTTGGCGGCGTGAACGCCAGCGTCATCTTCAAGCGCTGGTAGGGTGACATCCGCACGTTTCTCTTCGCTGGGATCTAGCCGGCTAGCTCCGTTCTAGTGCGTCAATTCCTTCATCGCCTCTTCCAGGCCTTCAACGGTGATCGGGAACATGCGTCCCGCGAAGATGCGCCTGATGATGGTGGTCGATTCTGAAAAGTCCCAGCGCTTCTGCTGCACTGGGTTCAGCCACACCGCATGGGGATAGGTGCGGATGATGCGATCGAGCCAGACCGAGCCGGGCTCCTCGTTGATGTGCTCGACCGAGCCGCCCGGCACCATGATCTCGTAAGGCGACATCGAGGCATCGCCGACGAACACGACCTTGTAGTCGTGCGGGTATTTGTGCAGCACGTCCCAGGTCGGCGTGCGGTCGGTGAAGCGACGCTTGTTCTGCTTCCACACACCTTCATAGAGGCAGTTGTGGAAGTAGAAATACTCCATGTGCTTGAACTCGCTCTTCGCCGCCGAGAACAGCTCCTCGACCTGCTCGATATGCGCGTCCATCGAGCCGGCGATATCGAAGAACACCAGCAGCTTCACCGCGTTGCGCCGCTCGGGCCGCATGTGGACGTCGAGATAGCCGTGATTGGCGGTCTGGCGGATGGTGGTGTCGAGATCGAGTTCATCAGGCGCGCCGGTGCGCGCGAACTTGCGCAGGCGGCGCAATGCCACCTTGATGTTGCGGATGCCGAGGCTCGACATTGCCGTCAAGATTCCTAAACTCGCGCTTGTCCCACACCTTCACGGTTGTTGCGGTTCTTATCCTGGCCAATGCGGACGCCCTCGGGATTGTAGCCGTGGGCGCCGAACGGCGACGTGCCTGCCGTGCCGATCCATTTCGAGCCGCCCTGGTGTCGCCCCTTCTGCTCCTCGAGGCGCTTTGCTCTGAATGAGTAAGGCGCAAGGCAATTGAATCATGTGACTTTGGTCAGGTCGGACTGCCCTCGGGCAGATAGCTGTAACTTGTCGGCTCTGCATCCGAGTCACTCCAGGAACATGCGCGCCTATTGGAAAGGCCGAGCGACTGAGGGCGTAATTCGCTTGCAGAACTGCCTCTATTCAGAACATACCTTCGTGCTCTCCACTCGAACAAATCTGATGGCCATGAAATTCACGGGGACGAAAAACTACGTCGCAACCGACGATCTCAAGGTGGCTGTCAATGCCTCGATTGTGCTGGAGCGCCCTCTCCTCATCAAGGGCGAGCCCGGCACCGGCAAGACCGTTCTGGCGGAGGAAGTGGCGAAGGCGCTGAACGCACCGCTGCTGACCTGGCACATCAAGTCCACCACCAAGGCGCAGCAAGGCCTCTACGAATACGACGCGGTGTCGCGCCTGCGCGACAGCCAGCTCGGCGACAGCAGAGTGTCCGACATCAGGAACTACATCAAGCGCGGTAAGCTGTGGGAGGCCTTCGCCGCCGAACAGCGCCCGGTGCTGCTGATCGACGAGATCGACAAGGCCGACATCGAATTCCCGAATGATCTGCTGCTCGAGCTCGACCGCATGGAATTCCATGTCTACGAGACCGGGGAAACGATCAAAGCCAAGCAGCGCCCGATCATGATGATCACCTCCAACAACGAGAAGGAGCTGCCGGACGCCTTCCTGCGCCGCTGCTTCTTCCACTACATCAAATTCCCCGACGCCGACACGATGGTCCGCATCGTCGACGTCCACTTCCCCGGCATCGAGAAGCGCCTGGTCGAGGAAGCGCTGCGCATCTTCTTCGAGGTCCGCGAGGTGCCCGGCCTGAAGAAGAAGCCGTCGACGTCGGAACTGCTCGACTGGCTCAAGCTGCTGCTCAACGAGGACATGACCGCCGAGCAACTCAGGGAACGGGATCCGCGCAAGCTGATCCCGCCGCTGCACGGCGCATTGCTCAAGAACGAGCAGGACGTGCATTTGTTCGAGCGTTTGGCGTTCCTCGGCCGGCGAGAGGTCTAACCGTTCAAGAATTCGATTGGCCGTCGGCCGGAGTTCTTGATATTCAGGTCTCCGATTATTCTGACCGGAGTCGATGAGATGGGCTACTCCCAAGCGGACAAAGCGAAAAGTCGGGAGCGCATCCTGGATGCCGCCGCAGTCCAGATCCGGGAGCAGGGATTGGACGGCCTCAGCATTGCCGAGTCTCATGAAATCGGCAAAGCTGACGCACGGCGGGTTCTACGGGCATTTTGATTCCGCGATCAGATGATCTCCGATGCATTGGCAAAAGCGCTCTCGGAAGGCGGCCCGGCATCGGCGCGCGTGGGAAGCACGAACGGTCCGCGCTCTCTCAAAGCGCTGCTAAGCACTTATCTCAGCAAAGCACATAGAGACGATCGGAGTGTGGGATGTGCGGTGGCGGCGCTGGCTGGAGACGTTGCGCGAAGCGATCGAACAACGCGCGACGTCATGACAAGCTATCTCTCCCAGTACTTCGACAAAGTGGCTCGGCTGGTGGAAGGCGATCAGCCCGACGAATCCGCCATTGCCATCGTCTGCACGATGGTTGGAGCGATCGCGCTTTCGCGAGTCGCGAGAGATCGCCCGATGTCTGACAAGATAATGCGCGCGGCCCAACGGAGCATTCTCGATCTTGTGGAATACCGCAAGGCAGCCGAAGAATAGCGGCCCGAAGGGAAGAAAGGACGACGATGAAGCTCTACGATTTCGGACCTGCGGCAAGCGCTCAACGCGTTCGCGTCTTCCTGGCTGAGAAAGGCCTCGAGCTGCCAACTGAACAACTGAACGTCCGGGAAGAGGAGCAGTGCACCCCTGCCCTCACCGAGATGAATCCGTTTCATTGCGTCCCCTTTCTGGAATTGGACGACGGCACGGTCATCGCGGAGTCCCTGTCGATTTGCCGCTATCTCGAAGAAGTGTACCCGCAACCAGCTCGTTTTGGGCGCACGCGCACCGAGCGCGCCGTGGTCGACATGTGGTCGCGGCGATTCGAACTGGATGGCCTTGTTCCGATGCTGCACGCCGCGCGCAATTCCTCTCTGTGTTCGCCGGCAGAGTCCTGCCGGGCACGCGGAATGATATGCCGCAATTGCCAGCACTGGTCACTGGTGGGCGCGAAATGATGGAAATCTTTCTCGGCCGCGTGGAGCCGTACATGGCCAAGAACGCCTTCGTGGCCGGCCCCCAATTCAGCGTCGCAGATATCACTGGCTTCTTCGCCATACGCTCGGCCAACGCGCTGAACATGGATATTGGCGCGCGCTATCCTGCCGTCGCGGCCTGGTTTGCCAAAGTTTCTGCGCGCGCGTCCTTCCAGCTCTGAGGAGACCCTTATGAAGGATCCAGTTTGCCTCGTCACGGGGGTCGGTCCTGAGCACGGCACTGGCGCTGAGATCGCCAGGCGTTTCAGCGAGGGTGGCTATCGGGTCGCGATGATAGCCCGCAATGCGGAGAACCTCCGCAACCTGGCATCGAAGTACGATGGCGCTCGCGCCTATCCTTGCGATGTCGGTGATCTCGAGGCGTTGGCCCAGACGCTCACCCTCATCAGGACCGAGATGGGTGCTCCCCAAGTCGTCGTTCACAATGCTCTGCGTGCAACGCGTGGAAGCATCCTTGCCATGGACCCCGACGATTTGGAGAAGAACTTCCGGGTCAATACCACCGCGCTACTCCATCTCACCCGCGAGACCATTCCGCGGATGCTGGAAGTCGGGAAAGGCGCGATCCTGGTCACTGGCAACACGTCCGCCTTTCGTGGAAAGGCCAACTGGGGCTTCTTCGCTTCAACCAAAGCGGCCCAGCGCATTTTGGCCGAATCGATAGCGCGAGAGTTCGGGCCGAAGGGAATTCATGTCGCCTACTTCATGATCGACGCAGCGATCGACACGCCCCGCACCCGCCCGATCTTGGCGGCGGACAAGCCCGACGATTTCTTCGCAAAGCCTGCCGCTATAGCGGAGGAGATGTTTCGGGTCGCCCACCAGGACCGGTCGACCTGGTCATTCCTTGTCGAACTACGCCCGTTCGGCGAGACCTGGTAAGGATAATCGAACTGTCGAGCATGGCAGATCAGATGGTCAAGCTTGCTGCGGTGGCGGTCCCGTTCAGACTAGCTGAGGTGCTGGGGTAATTCGACTGGCTCCCGCAACACGCTGCACTCGCTTCTGAGCCGACCTTTGCCGACAAACCACGACTTGGCGTTGGTCAATTCCGCTTCCAGAAAGCGCCAGACCTGCTTGGTCATCTTTCTGAGATCGCTTTCGCGGCGGCGGAGCAGCCATAAATCCAAAATGGCCGCCTCGTCCGGAAGTACACGCACCAGGCTTTCGGCCAAAGCAAACGGCACCGGCAGAAACGCCAAGCCAAGACCTTCCGCCGTCGCAACGAAATGATTGACGACCGGCGTGAGCGACAGCGTGCTCCGGGCGTTCGCAGCCGAATTGAAGGCCGTCAACAACGTGATGTGACTGGTGCGTTCGTTGTGGAGCCTGCCGTACTCGGCCGTACTTCCGATCAGTTCATGGTCGACCAGCTCGCTCAGAGACCTCGGCGCACCACGCTCCGCCAAATAGCTGCCGGATGCAAACAGACCGAAGGCGATGCTTCCGACGCGGCGACCGACGAGTTCGCTGTCCCCCGGATGTCCTATCCGGATGACTAGATCGAGATCACTGGTGGCAAGGTTCTGCTGCTCGACAGTGGAATTGATCTCAAGTCGGATCTGAGGATTCAGCGCGCGCAATTTTTTGACGCGAGGCAGGAGCCAGTGCTTGGTCAGGCCTTCTGTCGCCGAGATCTTGACGGCGGTCGAACGACGGCCGACCCGCAAGGAGAGATCCCGGTGAAACTCCTCGAAAGAGCGAACCATGTCTTCCGCCGAGCGGAGAAGGTCCTGTCCCTCCTGGGTCAATTTCACTCCCGACGAAACGCGAAAGAACAGCGGCGCACCGATATTCCGCTCTAACTCCTTCAAGCGCCTGCTAAGAGTCGGCTGGCTCATGCCCAACTCCCGGGCGGCCCTGTTGACGCTTCCAGTTCGTGCCACCGAAAAGAAGAGCCTGAACAGATCCCAATTGGTTTCGGTCAAGCGAGGCCTGTGTTGGGTCGTACCAGTCGTCTCCATCCCCGTGTCGCGGGGCTCCGCTTCGGAGAAAGGTCCGCCGCGCGCAGCTTCGCCAGCCACCCCGTTCTCCATTTCCACCCCCTTCGAGACATGTCCGAGCGGAGATAACATGACGCTCGTCATCTTTCGCGTCAGGATGATACTTATCATGCAGAACGTCAAGCAGCGGATTGAACACGAATCGGTGGGAATTCAGCGATTGAACAATGTTCTCTGCATGTTTCACGGCTGTGAAGGCTGTTAATTGAGCACGCCGGCTGGCTAACTTGAGCTGTCCTTTGCGCATGAGAGCCGAATTCGCCTCTCCCTGGTAAGTTGTTCTACCCGGCAAGCCCACTACACCTTCCAGACGAGCTGTCCGATAAATCTCAGGCGGCACCCTTAAGTACGGCTTCATGACACCGCACCGCGATCGCGGCGAGTTGAGTTGTAGGCATACTGCATACCGTCGCGTCAGACGGCGCCGAAGCGGGAAGCCTTCAGATTGACTGGTGTTGCGAGAGGCGCCAGCGGCTCGTCGACCACGGCTGCCGCGACCGCCTTCTGGGCGCTTGCATCGGCGTCATTCGCAAAGAGAGCTCCACGTGCGGCCGGTTCGATCGCCGCCAATCCCCTCTCCTTCTGGATCTCGAGATGAGGACCACCCTGGCTGCCGCTATCGTGCGTAGCAAGATCCAGGAAGGACCAACCATCCTGCGGAACAAACGCGGCGGCAAAGACCAGCGATGTGACCTTCGATGGTTCGGCCTCGGCGACGTTCGCGAGGGTAATGCCCGCGAAACTATGGCCCACGAGCACGACCGGGCGCTTTTCGCGACCGAGCGCACTGAGGACGGCCGAGCGGTAGAGATCGAGGGTGACTTCTCCGGTAGCCTTAGACGATCCGGCCCGGCCAGGAAGATTGATGTTTAGGACTCAGTAGCCGTCGCCCTCAAGCTTGCGCGCGACCCCGGCCCAGATCTGCGGGGTCTCCCAGGCGCCATGAACGAGGGCGATTGTCTGCTTTGTCCGCATAGAGGGCTACGGCGGGCCTGCCCAGCCGTCCGCCACGATCGGCCAACCCCTCTCGAGGGTGGGCGGCGCGCACCAACGGGCAGATTTCCTGAGCCCTATTCTTCTTTGGTGTCCTGAGCCGGCGGGACGGCGCGGCTTCGGTCACCGCGATCCCTAGTCGTGTTCACCTAGCCATTCGAGTGCTTGATGCTGGCGCAGCTCTTACCGTTCTGGCACAGATCAATCCTGATCGCCATCTGGTGGACAGCCGCCCTCCGTCCGGCCGTCAATCCGCCTTCTCGACTGGTCAGCGCCGTTGCAGCGGTGTCGGCTCGAATGTGAAGGCCAGTCTTCCGTGCCGAAAAGAGATTCGCTGCGGGTTGGACTTCCCGATCGGACAAACTCTTCGTGTAGTCGGCAACTACTCTCGGAAACATTGAGCGGCGCCGCAGCCGAAAGCGCCGTTGCGACCGCAGGCTTCGATCGCTCTGCTGGCGGCTTCCGCACGCGTTCGGCCGTGACCGTATCCGATCTCACCGCTCGATTGCATATTGCTTGGGCTTTCAGAAACGCAATACCAGCGTGAGTTTTGAACCTTGCCGGCGTCCCAATACCGAGCTTCGGTCATCGACGTCTGAGATGGTGCCGCCCGTGCGATCCCGGTAATCAACAAACCAAGCACAAGGCTCTGAAGGGTCCGCGCGAACAATTGCATACCTACTCCCTATTGAATCCAGTATCAACGAACTGGGAATGTCCAGCGACACCACATTGCATCGTGCACGAGATGCGCCAGATGCCATCTGAGCGCGAGTGCTACCAGCGGTGCCGTGTCTTGCTCGGCAACGCGTCAGGTTATGCTTCAGACTAGACCACGCGAGGGGCGCACGACTATCCGTCGGAGTGACATGAAGTTATGAGCGCAGATCATCAATGCAGAGCCTCTGCATTAGATAAGTGAGAGCGTCTATTGTTGTCGCGCCAGCGCTGCACGAGTTGGGTGAAGCGGCGGATGACCACATAGAACACCGGTGTGAAGATCAGACCGAAGACCGTTACGCCCAACATCCCGAAGAACACAGTAGTCCCGATCGCGTGCCGAAGTTCGGCGCCCGCCCCTTGGGCGGTCATGAGCGGCACCACGCCGAGGATGAAGGCGAGCGACGTCATCAGGATCGGACGTAGCCGAAGGCGGCAAGCGTGGACCACAGCCTCCACGACGGTCTCACCCTCTGCTTCCAGATCGCGCGCGAACTCGACGATCAGGATCGCGTTCTTCGCCGCGAGTCCGACCAGGACCACCAGGCCGATCTGGGTGAAGATGTTGTTGTCCTGGCCCATCCACATCACGCCGCCAATGGCAGAGAGTAGACACATGGGCACGATCAGAATGACGGACAGCGGCAGGAACCAGTTTTCGTACTGGGCCGAAAGCACCAGGAAGACGAACACGACGCTGAGGACGAAGAGTGCTCCGCCTCCGGACGCGGCCTTTTCCTGGTAGGAAAGCTCTGTCCACTCCGTCGTGTATCCTTCAGGCAGGGTCTTCGCGGCGATCTGCTCGACGACGGCCAGTGCCGCTCCCGAACTAACCGAGGATGTGGAATTGCCGATGACCTCGGCGCTCGGATACAGGTTGTATCGCGGCACACGATCGGGCGCGGTGATAGGGTGGAAGGTCGCGATGGAGCCGAGTGGTACCATGGCGCCGGAGTCGCTCCTCGCCTTGAGTTTCGCGATCTGCTCGACGTCGAGCCGACTCACGCCTTCCGCCTGGACGATCACCTGGTAGGTGCGTCCCGACAGATTGAAGTCGTTGACGTAGGCGCTGCCCAGATAGGCCTCGAGCGTGTCGTGGACGCGCTGAGTCGGAACTTCGAGCATTTCTGCTTTCGTGCGATCAATGTCCAGATAGTAAGATGGCGACGAGGCGCTGAACGGCGAGAAGGCGAACTGGATCCGCGGATCCGCCTGCAGGGCCGCGACGAGCTTGCGCGTGACCGCCTCCAGTTGGGCCGATCCCCTGCTGTTGAGATCCTGGATGCGCAACGAGAAACCGCCGGACACGCCAATGCCCCTGATGGTCGGCGGCCTCAGGATCGTGATCTTGGCGTCCGTGATGTCGGCGAAGCGTCTCTCAAGCTCGGCCTGGATCGCCGCCGCCGACTTCGCCTTGTCCCGGCGTTCGTCGAAGGCCTGCAATTGCGTATAGACCACGCCCGTGTTGGAACTCAGCGTCCCCGTCGCGAAGTTCTGACCGGGGAACATGTGGGCCCATTGGACGCCGGGAACTTGACGGGCTCGTCTGCCCATCTCCCGCGTGACCGCATCGGTCCGCTGCAGCGATGACCCCTGCGGCAATTCGGCCGTGGCGACCAGATAACCCTGATCGGCGGCGGGGACAAACCCGCGCGGAGCGGTCGTGAACAACCAGACAGCGCCGCCGACCAAGATCGCGTAAACCAGCAGCATGCTGTATGCGCCGCCGACGACCCGCCTGACAATCCGCGCGTAGACGTTGGAGAGAATGTCGAAGAACCGATTGAAGCCGTCGACGAGGGGCCCGACCAGTCGTGAAAGAACGTTTGGTCTATTCTGCGACCCGCTGTCGTGCGGCTTTAGCAAGAGACCCGCCAACGCCGGACTGAGCGTCAGCGAATTGAAGGCCGAGATCACGGTCGCGACAGCGATCACCACGGCAAACTGACGGAAGAACTGACCCGTGATGCCCTCGAGGAACATGGTCGGAACGAACACCGCGACCAGGACCAGCGCGATCGAGATCAGCGCACCACCCACTTCATCCATGGTCTTGCGGGCCGCATCCTTGGCGGAAAGGCCCTCATGCAGATACCGTTCGACGTTCTCCACCACGACGATCGCATCGTCCACCACGATGCCGACCGCGAGCACCAGCGCGAACAGCGTGAGTGTGTTGATGCTGTATCCGAACGCGGCCATCGCGGCGAAGGTCCCGACCAAGGATACCGGGATCGCAAGCAGCGGGATGATGGTCGTCCGGATTCTCTGAAGGAACAGCACGACCACCAGCACCACCAGGCCGATCGCCTCGTAGATTGTGTGCTGAAGCGCCTCGATCGAGGTTCGAACGAAGAACTCGGTCGGATTGTAGGTCATCAGATAGTCGATGCCGGACGGCAGCCTCCCGCGAAAACCCCGTATGGCACTCTGTACGTCCTCCGACGTCTGCAGCGCGTTCGTGCCGGGGCGCTGGAAGACGAGGATCGCGACCGCGGCGGAGTCGTTGATGTAGGCGTTGGTACCGTAGTCGCGCGCGCCGAGACTCGGCCCGCCCGATGTCCTTCAACCTGACGATCCTGCCATCGTCGCCACGTTTGACGATAACCTGTTCGAACTCGCGCGGGTCGACGAAACGCCCCTGCACCGAGATGGGCTCCTGAAACGCGCGTTTCGCGGCAATGGGCGGTCGTCCGAGGATGCCGCCGGCGACTTGGACGTTCTGCGCACGTAGCGCGGCGACCACGTCTGCGGCGGAAAGCCCCATCTCCGAAACCTTGTCGGGGTCGAGCCAGAGCCGCATGGCGTATTCGCGTTCCGCGATGATCTGGACGTCGCCGACGCCCGGAAGGCGTTCGACTACCGGGACGATCTGCTGTGCCGCATAGTTAGACATATAGAGCTGATCGCGGCTATTGTCCGGCGAGATGAGCTGGACGACGAGGAGGAAGTCGGGAGAGTTCTTCCTGACGCTGACACCCACGCGCTGGACGACATCGGGTAGCCGCGGCTCGGCCAGTGCCACGCGGTTTTGGACGAGCACCTGAGCCTTGTCGAGATCGGTGCCGATCTTGAACGTGATCGTCAGGTTCAAGCGGCCGTCCTGGGTCGATTGCGACTGCATGTAGATCATGTCGTCGACGCCATTGACCTCCTGCTCGATCGGCGTCGCGACGGTGTCGGCGATCGTCTGCGCGCTCGCTCCGGGATACTGCGCCGTGACGGTGACTGTGGGCGGCACGACCTCGGGATATTGAGAGACCGGCAGCCGGCTCGCCGCCACGACGCCGATGATCAGCATCGCGATGGATAGCGCGATCGCGAAGACGGGACGGTCGATGAAGAATCTGGCCAGGTTCATCGCAAGATCCTTTCGACTCCGACGTCTGCGGTTTTCCGCGAATTTGGGAGATTGTCGGCGACGGCGACCGCCTCGCCGGCCCGGATGCTCTGGACGCCGGAGGTGACGACGACGTCGTCCGGCCCGATGCCCGCGCGCACGACGCGCAGGCCCTCCACCAGCGGCCCGAGCGTAATGGTCCGGATTTGTGCTTTGCTGTCCTTGACGACGTAAACGACGCGGGATCCCTGGTCGGTCGAGATCGCCTCGTCGGGGATCATAACCGCTTGATGAGGAGCGGTCCCCGCCAACTGAATCTTCGCGAACAGGCCGGGCGCGAGCGCCAGGTCCTTGTTGTCGACGACGGCCCGCATGCGCATCGTGGCACTACCGTGATCGATCTGGTTCGACACGAAATCAAGCTTGCCGGCCCTGGGAAATCCTCTGTCGCCCGGCAAGGCGATGCGGACGGGGTTCGTCGCATTCCGCAGGCTCGGACGTTCGCCGTCGAGCACGCCGCGCTCGTATTTGAGATATGCGTTCTGATCTACGTCGAACGTCAGGCGGATCGGATCCAGGGAAACTATGTTGGTGAGCAGCGTCGCGTTCGTGTCGCCGCCGCTGATCAGATTGCCGACGCTCACCGTATGGGTGTCGATCCGGCCCGAGACGGGCGCTCGCACCTCCGTGAATTCGAGATCCAGTCTGGCGCGATCGAGACTCGCCTTGGCCGCCGCAAGGCGTGCTTCGGCCTGGCGCACCGCCGACGAGCGCTCGTCGAACAGTTGCTCCGGGACGGCGTCAGACTTTCGCAGTGCTTCTGCGCGTGCCAACTGCTGCCGAGCGAACTCGAGCGCGGACCGGGCGGCCTCAGTCTCGGCCTCTGACGAGGCGACCGCGATCTCAAAGGGACGCCGGTCGATGGTGAATAGCAGGTCGCCTTGCTTCACCATCTGACCATCATTGAAATGGATCCGCGTCAGGTAGCCGGTCACACGCGCTCGGATCTGAACGCTCTCCACCGCTGTGAATCGGCCGGTGTATTCGTCCCATTCGGTGATGGTCCTGACGACAGGCTTCGCCGCGACCACAGATGGTGCCTTGGCCTGGGGCGCGCTCTGCGATCCTTCGAAGCCGCAGCCGGCGAGCGAAAGTGCGATGACGCCGATCAAACCGACGCGGCTGCAGGCGATGACAGAATGGACTGACATTTTCGAACTCTATTTGAGGGCGCGGACGCGAAGCTGACTGGCCGCAGGGCAGGATTGGTGCGATGCGCTCAGTTGGCGCTCAAGAGGAGACCGAGAAGTGGGCTCCATGGCGGCAACATATTGCGGTGCACCCAAAAGGGTATCCCCTCAGCATTTGTTGCGGTGATGAATGCTGCTCATCAATCTGGACACGAGCGGGACAGCCACTTTGCGCAGCCACGATCTCCGTTCGGTAGAGCTCGTGGGAAGCCATGAAGCCTGATGTCACACCACCGGCTGCCGGGATCGGAACCAAGGTCAGAGCAACGGACTGCGCCGCTGTACCAGCGTTGGTTGCTCCCATGGAAAGAGCGAGAGCCAAACGGGCAAGGTTTTCTTCGCTCGGCGCTACAACGCGCGAGCATGCGAACGCTCAACCTCGCTCGAAATTCAGAGGCCAAGAAACCGCGGTTAGGCATTAAGCACTGGCGTACTCAATCCGCGCGTTGAACCTGGACGGTGACGGGACCGGAACGATCGAAAATAGATACATTTCCGCTGACCTGCCCCAGGACTACGATCCCCGGCCGAGGAACGCGTCCGTTGCGATAGTAGATCACGAAATCGTCGCGTCCCCAAAGGCCGAGCATGCCGGCTGAGAAAGTCTGTTGCCGGCTGGCTTCAGGTAGCGAAGCGGGCAGAGTTCCTGTCTTCTCCTGGCGCAGATGGTCGCGCATCTCGACCGTAATCGGCAGCATTCGAAGCAGTGATTTGGTCGCATCCTTGTCGACAAGTACGGCGGTGACTTCGCCCCATTCGGAGGAAATTCGAATGCGTTCTTGTGCCATGACAGGTCCAGCCATTGCGAAAGTTACGAGTGCAGTGGTCAGTAGAGACTTCAGCATAGATGCTCCGATAGCGTGGCAGCAGTGACGTATCAATGGGCAATTATAGAACTGCCGGTACTGTCTCTTCACGCCCTCTGCAACGCTAACCGACCGTTACGTGACGTCACAACTGCCAGCAGAGCGGCAACGAGCAGCAGGGCCGCGCTGATACCAAAGGTCGCCTGATAGCCGCTCATGTCGAACAAGAGACCGCCGACGGTCGCGCCAAAGGTGATGGCGAACTGGACAACCGCTACCATAAGGCCACCTCCTGCTTCGGCATCATTCGGCAGGGTTCTCGCTACCCACGTCCACCAGCCGACCGGGGCGGACGTTGCGAATAGGCCCCAGAGGCCCAGCATCACGGCGATCATGGCGACACCGCCCTTGGACAGAACAAGCGCCGACGCGATGAACGCCATCAGAATCGGGATCGCGATCAAAGTACGGTAGAGGCCATCCTTTACGAATGCGCCGATGAGCGACGTGCCGATGAAGCCGGTCACGCCCATCATCAGCAGCAGGAGGGACAGCGTGGAGACATCGACATGCGCTACCGTCTCAAGGAATGGCCGGAGATACGTAAAGAGCGCGAACTGCCCCATGAAGAAGATGCCGACAGCGGCCATGCCCAGGGCAACGACAGGCCGCTTCAGCACCTTGAAGACGCCTGCGACGCTCGTCCGAGCCTCGGTTTTCATCGACGGCAGACTGACCAGTTGCCAGACGAAGACGATGGCTGCGACAGGAACGACGAAAAAGAACGTCCCGCGCCAACCGATGAGGCCCCCAAGGAAGCTGCCAAGCGGGGCGGCGATTACTGTTGCCAGCGCGTTGCCGCCGTTCAGGATCGCAAGAGCACGGGGCACCTTGTCCTCCGGAACCAGCCGCATAGCCGTGGCGGCTGACATCGACCAGAAGCCGCCGATGGCCCCGCCGATCAATGCGCGGCCGACCATGAAGATCTCATAGTTCGGCGCGATCGCGACGATCGTTCCCGAGAGGATCATCAGGCCGGTCAGCGCCAGCAGCAATAACTTGCGGTCGAGCTGGCCGGCTACCGATGAAATGAACAGGCTGGTCAGAACCGCGAATGCACCGGACACCGAGATCGCCTGTCCGGCCTGCCCCTCGGTGATATGGAGATCGGACGCGATCGGCGTCAGCAGGCTGACCGGCATAAACTCGGAAGCGATCAATGCGAAGGCGCCCAGCGACAGTGCAAAGACCCCGCCCCAGGCTGGCGAGCGGGCAGTATCAACTTCGCTTGTCGAAGAGACTTCCAAGAGCATCAGGTTTCACCTCGTGACTGGTCCCTGCGGCGCAGGGGGCCATCGGCGACGGCATCGCAGCACCGCGAACGGATTGAAATTCTTGCGTGGAATGCGCTTTCCGCTCGCGGGACCCTGTGCGGTAGACGGCGAAGGCCTCATGAGGCCGCTCAATCGCCAACTGGCCGCCGTGACGATCTGTCGACGCTGATATACGCAGAAGGTTTATCAGTAACTAGATGGCTATACCTGCATGCGATTATGAGATAGGCTCATTAATCTCCATTGGGTACGTCGAATGTGAGCAGCCGTCATCGCTTGGCCTGCTGAAGCTCTCGCGCAACTCCTGTGAGCATCCCTGTTCGCGGTGCTCGTTGGCAAGGATCTGGCGTCTGTTTGGCTTCACCTGCAAGGTCCCTCTCCATTCATGAGCCCTGCTCATATCGACAAGCGAAGCCAGCGATCTAATTGGGCTTGCCTGCAGAGAGTATGTTGCGATCGAAGCAAAGATTTATGGAGACGCAAGTGAACGTCCAGTATGAGCCTGACGACCGAGTCAGACAACACGACCTTGATGTCGGCCGCCGTAACCTCCTGAAGATGACTGGTGCCGGGGTCGCTTCGATCGGCATTTTGTCACTCATCGATATTCCGTTATCAAGGGCTCAAGATATGTCGAATGGCGCCAACAACTTCTACACCAGCGACCGCGTGACCTCGCACAAGGTTGCCTTCAAGACTCAGTATCAAATGAACGTCGCTGGGAATCTGTTCACGCCCAGGAACCTCGATCGGAATGCGAGGCATCCGGCCATCATCGTCGGCCATCCGATGGGCGCCGTGAAGGAGCAGAGCGCGAACCTATATGCCACCAAGATGGCAGAACGAGGCTTCGTCGCCATGTCCATCGACCTACCGTTCTGGGGCGAGAGCGAGGGTCGATCCCGCAACCTGGTTTCGCCGGACGTTTACGCCGAAGGCTTCAGTGCTGGCATCGATTTCCTTGGCACCCAGCCGTTTGTGGACAGGGAGCGCATTGGCGCTATCGGCATCTGCGGAAGCGGCAGCTTCGTCATCAGCGCAGCCAAGATCGACCCGCGCATGAAGGCAATAGCCACGGTCAGCATGTACGACATGGGGGCCGCCAATCGTAACGCGCTGAACTACTCGCAGCTCGGTCGCGCAGCGCAAGGAGATTATCGCGGCAGCGGCCCAGCAACGCTATGCGGAGTTTACGGGCGGTGAGATTCAGCTGACCGGTGGCACCGTGCATGAACTGAACGCAGACACGCACCCCATTCAGCGCGAGTTCTATGACTTCTACCGCACGCCGCGGGGCGAGTTCACCCCGGTGGGTGCAACGCGGCTCACCACGACGCATCCGACTCTGACCAGCAACGTCAAATTCATGAACTTCTACCCGTTCAATGACATCGAGACAATCTCGCCTCGTCCGATGCTGTTCATCACCGGCGACCAGGCTCACTCCCGCGAGTTCAGCGAAGATGCCTATAAGCGTGCGGCCGAGCCGAAAGAGCTTGTTTGGGTCAGGGGCGCCGGCCACGTCGATCTCTACGACCGGGTGGATCTCATTCCGTTTGACAAGCTCTACGCCTTCTTCGACCGACACCTCACCGCGTAAAGCTCGCTCATGCGCCCCGCCATCATCTGCCATATGGCGACGGCCATCGACGGCCGCCTTCATCCCAGCCGGTTCACGCCCGCCGCCGAAGGCATCTCCGCCGCTGTCTTACGGGGGCACTATGAACAGGTGGCCGATCGCCTTGGAGCCGATGGCTGGATCGTCGGGCGAAAGACAATGTCCGAGATATCAAAAGCTTCGGCGAGACGGATCGCAGAGGTATCGACGACAGTGCGCGAACCGCACGTTGGCGACCGAAAGGGCCGGAGCCTCGCGGTGGCTATCGATCGGTCCGGACGGACTCACTACGGCCGGGACCATATCGGCGGCGATCACGTCGTCGCCGTCCTTGGCGAGCAGGTCTCCGACGCCTATCTGGCCGAACTCCGTGAGGACGGCGTCTCCTATGTCTTCGCGGGCCCGACGGGTCATGATCTGCCGACCGCCATGGCCCAGCTCTTCGCCATCTTCGGCGTGAAGAAGCTGCTCCTCGAGGGCGGAGGCAAGATCAATGGCGCCTTCCTCAAGCAGCGCCTGATCGACGAGTTCAGCACGCTGATCTTCCCCGCGGTCGACGGCTTGGCCGGCACGGAAAGCATCGACGACTATGAGGGCACGGACGGCATGCGGACCGGCGAAGGGCGCGCGCTTCGTCTGATCGGTTGTGAGACCCTCGAGGGGGCATGGTCTGGCTGCGTCACGCCGTCGAGGACGCGCTTTCGGCGTCCGAGCAATGACGAACGGACATCGCCGCATACGCGCTCGCTTGAAGCGAACGGCGGCGACTGCGGGGCGTGCCGTCCAAATTGATACGCGGTGTTCGCCACAGACGACCCACCGACGAAGGTGAGACCTTTCGGAATGCCTGAACGCCTTCTTCCCGCCACTGCGGCGGATCGCTCGGTTTCGGCCGCTCTGTGGCCCCTCATGGCGGTCGTGCTCGTCGCCTTCCTGATCATGGGACTCGCCATCCCGGTTCTGCCGCTGCACGTCCATCGGGACCTGGGCCTCCCCATCTACATGGTCGGGTTCGTTACCGGCGCACAGTTCGCCGTCTCCCTGATCTCTCGATTCTGGACAGGACGCTTCGCAGACAGCAGGGGTCCCAAACGCGCCGTGATTGGCGGCCTGCTCGCGGCCGCCGCGGCGGGGGTTCTCTATCTCGTGTCCCTGAGCTTCACCAGCGCACCCCACCTATCGGTGGCGATTCTCCTGATTGGTCGGGCAGTGCTTGGCGCCGCCGAAAGTTTCATCATGACCGGGACGGTGATCTGGGGGTTAAGTCGCGCCGGGGAGGACAAGTCAGGCATGGTCATCGCCTGGTTGGGAATCTCCATGTTCGCTGGCTTCGCGGCAGGCGCACCGTTGGGCACGTCGCTCTACGACAAGGCGGGCTTTGCCGCTGTGGCAGTCGTCACGGGAATAGTGCCACTCCTCACGCTGCTCCTGGTCGTGCCGTTGCCCAGGACTGTTCCAGTCCTTAGGAGCGAACCAAAGTTCTTCACCGTTTTTCGCCAAATCTGGGTCCCCGGGCTTGGCGCCGCTTTGAGCGCCGTCGGCTACGGCGCTGTGACCACCTTCTCGTCCCTGCTGTTCGCTGAGCGAAACTGGAGCCCCGTCTGGTTAGCCTTCACGGCCTACGCTGTTGGGCTCATCTTGGCCCGTGTGGCGTTTGGTCATTTGCCTGACGGTATCGGCGGCGCGAAAGCGGCGCTCTATTCCATCGTGGTCGAAGCGACGGGACTGACGCTCAGCTGCTTCGCGTCTTCTGCGGCGTTGGCGACCCTTGGAGCCGCGCTGACCGGAGCCGGCTATGCGCTGGTATTTCCGGGCTTCGGCGCCGAAGTCGTCGGGCGCGCATCGCCAGATGCGCGCGGCGTCGCGATGGGCGTCTACACCGCCGGGCCCGACTTTGCGCTCGGCGTGTCCGGACCTGCATTGGGACTAATTGCGGGGCGCTTGGGCTTATCGGCCGTGTTTCTTGTCAGCGCGGCGACCGTGCTCCTCTCGGTCACCGTCGCCCTCCGGCTCCTCCATAGGCCCGGTCCTCGACGAGGTAGCACTCCAATAGGCGACTGACCGCAGCCGCCTTAACCTTTCGCCTCGGTCTTCCGTAGCGTCGCCCCGAATGGGCGCTATAATCCCCTCCCTGCCATGAGAAGGACTCATGAGTGCCGCGAGAGAATGTCAATGACTTGATCGCGTTCGTCGCAGTCGCTCGCGAACGCAGTTTCACCCGGGCAGCAGCGAAGATGGGCATATCCCAATCTGCGCTGAGTCACACCATCCGACAGCTCGAAGCTCGCCTTGGTATCCGGCTGCTTATGCGCACGACACGCGCCGTTTCGCCGACCGAGGCCGGTGAACGCCTGCTGGACAACATCGCTCCCCATTTCGATGAGATCGAGGCCCAAGTCGATGCGCTGAGCGACCTGCGGGACAAGCCCGCAGGGACCATTCGGATTACGGCTGCTGACTATGCGATCAACAACGTCCTCTGGCCCAAGCTTCGAAAATTCCTTCCCAAATACCCCGACATCAAGGTCGAGCCTCATGCTCGATAACGGCCTCTCCGACATCGTGACCGAGCGCTACGACGCCGGCGTTCGGATGGGAGAGCAGCTGGCGAAGGATATGATTTCGGCGCGAATCGGCCCCGATTTTCGCTTCGCCGTCGTCGGTTCGAAGTCCTACTTCAAGGATAATGCGGAGCCGTCCAGACCTCAGGATCTCGTTCGGCACATCTGCATCAACCAACGTTTCCCAACCTCCGGCGGCCTATGGGCGTGGGAGTTCGAACAGAACGGCCGAGAAATCAAGGTTCGCGTCGATGGGCAGCTCGTGTTCAACAACATCTTTCACGTCCTCGAGGCAGCCATCGATGGCCTCGGACTCGCCTATGTTCCCGAGGAAATCGCCCTTCCGCATATCGCGAAGGGACGGCTCGTGCGTGTGCTTGAGAAGTGGTCTCCCTACTGGGAAGGCTACCATTTGTACTACCCAAGCCGGCGCCAGTCATCGCCAGCGTTTGTGGCCCTGGTGGAAGCTCTTCGTCATCGCGAGTGACGCGAAGTGCCTGCTGGTCTTCCGGCATCGGCCATCAGCATCCGGCCATCTGGTGCGATCTTCAGACCGTTCGGGCCACCCGTCATATTAGATGATCAGAGACGAGATGCGCTCCGGTGAAGTTCAGAAATACGGCAAGTGGCAATCTCTCGGAGTTCTGTTTCGCGCGGCGACTGGACCGTGTTCCTGACGCGTTCGTTGTCTGCCATGCCTTGCGCAGAGCATTGGCCTATTCCAGCTGATAGCCGCAGGAAGTCGCCATGGCTGCCTTGCCGACTTTGTACTTGCGAAGCCAGCGGATCAACGCGCGCCGTCCTGCCGGCGCGCTCGATAACGTCTATCCTCGTGACAATGAGCGAACGCACACCTCTACCGCGTCCTTTGTTGCCAATCATGCATCCGCGCAGCTCGACATTGGTAAGATCAGGCGGAGCAGCCAAACCGGCGTCGACATGGCTCGGGTTCCCGCCTTGACTTCGTCGAGCACGGCCACGGCGCATCCCCTGCGGCGGATGGCTTCCTGGTGCGGGGCAGCGACCGGCTATTTCGACCGGGACCCGAGCTGGCGCTTGGGCGCGCTCTATCGGCGCGGGCGGGACCTTGGCGATCTCACCAGACCCTCCCTCTATCTGGAGCCTCTCAACCCGAAGCACCGAGTTCGAGTACCGTGGCAGCACTTCATATCTACAGTCGTGCCGCAGGTAGTGCTCGAGCAGCCACATCCGATCTACGCCCCAGAACAACTCGTCCCTCACCGCGAACGTGGGCGAGCCGAAGATACCCCGCGAGATGGCTTCGTTCGTCTGATCCGTCAGCGCCTGTCGGGTCTCAGGCGCCGAAAGCGCATGCAAGACGTCTGCTTCGCTCATTCCGTGTTCACTGCCGATCGCCACCAGAGTCGCCTGGTCACCAATGTCCTGTGCCTTCGCCCAATGTGCTCTGAACAGCTCGCGCGCGAGGTTGGAACGCTCGCTTTCGGGGGCGCCGTAGAAGAGCCTGGCGGGAGGCATTGGATCCGGCACTCGAGCTGCGGGCGACAGCGGAACGTTCAACACCTTGGAGAGTCTGGAGACGTCGGACAAGATGTACGGCGCCTTCAACGGAGTTTCCATGTTCGGGCGAAGCCCCATGACCTTGACGACTGCAACACCCAGTCGAAACGGCCGCCAATTGACTTGGCGCCCGTTGCGAGTCGCGAGGAGTTCTATGCTTGCCGAAGCCAGATAGGCATACGGGGAAATGAAATCAAAATAGAAGTCGATATCGCTCACGGCAGACACCTTTCTGGCATCCCCGAGCCGCAGAAGCTGATCAAGCTCCTGGTTTGACCCGGCGAAGCTTCAGAAGGAGCGGTTGTTCCGAGCCCATGCCGAGCACTGATGTACACAAGCTTAGTCCTATTCATTTTACAGCGTAATTTTTAACGCGCTACGAGCGGATGTCAACAAGGGAGCCGTGTGCAGCTGGAGCCGATCAAAAGGACAATCGCTCCAGGAAGATTGAATAAGGAGCGTGTCCAGGACCAGGCGACAGTCGGCCAGGCGCCGATGATTTGCACATCTGGCAAACCGAGCGACCACACGGTTAACCGGCGTTCTTTTCAGAGCCCGGATCCTCGCGCGAAAGCTGTTGCGGAGACGCAAACGCCCACGTCGGCCAGAATCCGCCTAGCAGTGACACGATCCGGGAAAGGCCAACCGGCTTGTCCGGTTTATGCGCTGCAGAGCGCTCCGATACACTTCCGAGGCGGCCGTCGTCCTGACGACGCTCGCGATACCCCTGAAGATCGATCACCTTCGCTGTCTGCTCCTCCATCTTCAGCTCGCTTGCGCCGCAGCGGAATCACCGACTGATCCACCGGATTGGAAGCAGCGGCGCAGGAGGGACGTGTACGCGGCGGCATCGGAGAACTGGAGTTCGTCCGCCATTTTCATTCCCGCTCGGAACAGGTCACGACGTAGTCGAAGCTGTAGCCGTCAAGAGCTTGCTCGATCTTGCGTCGCACGTCGAGCGAAGAGTCCGCAATGACTACGCGCACGTTCATTCCCCGCTTGCCGCCCGCCGTGACCGTCACCTCCGCTTCGCTCGATGCGACGACTTCTGCCACTACCCTGCAGACGAACCTCCGCACGGCGTCGACACGAAGCTCCGGCTTGAATATCTTGCCGACCGCGGTAACAGGGACCGCGTCCACAATGTAGTATCTTTTCGGCCAAGCCGGCCGCTCGCCGATGAGCGGCTCGGCGAAGCTCCGCAGCTCGTCGACCGTAGCGCTTGCGCCCGGCTTCAACGCCACGTAGCAGACCGGTAGCTCTCCCGCATAGCGGTCCGGCTCCCCTACAGCTGCGACGCTGGAGACCGCCGGATGTTGCTGAACGACCTCTTCGATCATGTGAGGGTCGATGTTGTGCCCGCTGCGTATGATGAGGTCTTTCGTGCGCCCGGCGATGTAGATCCGGCCCGCCTCGTCCGTGTAGGCAAGATCGCCGCTGTTCAGCACGCCGCCGCGGATCGAATCCCCGTTGTCTCTGCCGTCTCGATAGCCGGGCGACACAGTGGGACCGGAGATGGTCAGAATTCCGATTTCGTGCGGCGCGCATTCCGCCCCCAGCGATCCGTCCGGAAGCGTTTTTCTGACCACGGTGCGGGTATAGGGCAGCCGAAAGCCCACCGACCCGATCACGCGCTCGGCCGCAGAAGGAGTCATGGCCGCCAAGCCGCCGCACTCCGTCATTCCGAACATCTCGTGCAGCCGGATGCCGGTCTTGTTCTCGAATTGCACCACGACCGATTTCGGCGCGGCCGCACCACCCGAAATGGCGCACCGCGCAGCAGACAGGTCGGCGCCGTCGACCGGCACGTTGAGGAGAGCGGCCATCACGGTCGGAATACCTCCGGAGATCGTGGCGCCGTAGCGCGCACTGATCTTCCACAGCTTCTGCATCATCAGCGGATTGCGGAAGCCGCCGGGCGAGAGGATCAGGATTCGGCCTCCGGCCATCAGAACGGAAAGGCCGCAGACGATCGTGCCGGCGACGTGGAACAAAGGAAGCCCATGCGGAAGCACGTCCTTCTCGGAATACGCAAGCATCGCGGCCCCGCCGAACGCGGCAACGATCTGGTTTCGGTGGGTGTGCGCCACCAATTTGGGAGCCTCCGGTCGTCCCGCCGGTGTGGAAGTAGGCGGCTACCTGGTCATCCGCTTTGGGCGTTCCCAAGGTGAGGGCCTCGCCCTCGTAGCTTGCCAACGAAGAGGCCCAACCGATCGCGCCTTCCTGCACCGGCACATTCGGAGGCGACACTTGAACAAGCTTGAGTCCCGGCATGAGCCGCGAGACCGCGACTGCCTTCTCCCAGATGTCCGCCTGCGGGTTCGGTCCGGCGGCGACTAGCACGGTGGCTCCGGACGCGCGTACGAGATGAGCAACGTGCTCCGTCTGCAGGAGAAAATTGATCGGCAGTGCATATCCCGCCGTTTCGGCGCCCCATAACGCGAAGTGCGTGTCCACCAGATGCGGAAGCATGATCGCGACCCCGGCCCCGGGGCCGCCGATGTCGCTGAAGAAGTTCGCCGCCCGGGTGATGCCGCGCAGCAGGTCCCGGTACGATACGTCGCCGGGAGCTTCGTCGTCTTCCCCAGTCATGATCGCCGTCAACGCCGGTTTATCGCCGAACACTTTGGCGCTTTCGACAAAGATGTCGTACACGCTGCGCGCGCCGCACCGTTCCTCGAAGCTCAATTCGGATTCGAACCGTTCGATGTCGGCAAGCGTGCGAAGCGGATATTTGCCTGAGGCAAGCATTCGATCCTCCCAAAGAATAAGCGCACACTTCTTCATCCGCTCTGGCGGCGTGATGGTGTACGCATTGACCGGGTTGGAGGCTGCCGTTCGCGAGTGCCGGCCACGTTCCGACTTGCTCCGACATCACCGCCTCAGCGACGGCATGCGGACATCGCAAATCGGCCCGTCCGCTTCCCCAACTTTCTTGTGGGTGCGAGGCTATGCCTATTTATTTAACACTGTCAAGTTTTGCCCTGCCGAAGAGCCCGTTTCTTCGGAGCTTGTCGCGCCCGCGAAGCGCCTGGCGCCGCCATTGCACCGCGGTAAATGAGCCGCATAGTCGCGCGGTGCAATTCGTCGCGCTCCTCCGTCGTGGCCAGCACGCCGCTCAGATGCATCATGACGATGCCATGGGCGGCGACGAGGAACGCCCGCCCGAGCTCCTCCGGGTCACCTACGAGGTGCCCCTCGTCGATCAGCGCCTTGACGTAGTCCGTCATCGTGGTGTGCAGGCGATCGAGCGTCCGCGGGAAGTGGATGAAGCTTTCCCCTTCCGGAGACTTGGTATCGAAGATGAGACGATATGAATCCCGCTCGTCGACAGCAAATTGCAGGTAGGCTCGGCCCACCGATCTGGCGTTCGCTCGCCCATCCTTGCGCGGGTCGAACGCCGCCTCGAGTTTGCTGCAGAAGCGATTCAGCGCCGCCTGCCGGACGGCCGCCAAGATCTCCTCTTTGTTGGCAAAATACCGGTAGGCGGCCGTCTGGCTGTAGCCGAGAGCATTCGCGATTTGGCGCATCGTGACGCCACCGACGCCATGCGCAGCGAAGAGCTTCTCCGCAGCTCGCACCAAACGGCCCCTAAACGCCTCGACCTGCTCGTCCGTCAGCGGCTTCCTCATGTCGCTCCTGATTTTGGCGATTGCGGCTCGAATTCCGTGCTCATGGACGACATGGTAGTGCGCCAGCCGCGCTTCCGCCAGCTTGGTCAAAGAGAAGGTATAGCTGCCTCGATTTGACCTCGGAGACATTATCCTTGGGGGGCGACCCTAGGCAGCGGAGCCCTCACCCCGCAGCAAGGGCCATTTGGTGCGTCAACGACGCATGGTGCTGCACAAGAGTTTGGTCGGCGCTATTCAGCATCTTCGCCAAGCGCTCGCCTTCGCGATCCGACCAGACCGATGCTGACCATCCCCCGGGTGAGACTTCCCCATGAGGGCCAACCGCCTCGCCGGCTCAGGTGGGCGGACCGCCGAGATACTTCACCGGATGCCGATCACGGGCGCAGCCCGTGCAGCTCCGGACATCCGATTGCTCATAAACTTGACGCTGTTAAATAAATCTCTTACCGTGTTCTGAAATAACATCCCGGGAGGATCCACTGCGATGCATCGCTCGAAGCTGCTCATGACCGCGCTGCTGTTCGCCATTCCGGCGACCGCGCTCAGCCCGGCAACCGGCGCCGAAAAGGCATACGGGCCTGGCGTCACCGACACCGAGATCAAAATCGGCAGCACGATGCCATTGAGCGGACCCGCATCCGCATTCGGCATCCTTGGCAAGGTCGAGGCGGCCTACTTCAAGAAGATCAATGATGAGGGCGGGATCAACGGCCGAAAGGTCAATCTGATCACGTATGACGACGGCTACAGCCCTCCGAAGACTGTGGAGCAGGTCCGAAAGCTTGTCGAAAGCGACGAAGTCCTCCTGATCTTCAGTTCCCTCGGCACCGCGACGAACACCGCTGTGCAACGATATCTCAACGGCAAAAAGGTACCCCAACTCTTCGTGGGCTCGCGCGCATCCAAATGGAACAAGCCTCGCGAGTTTCCTTGGACGCTTGGATTGGCGCCGAGCTATTTCGCCGAAGGCGAGGCCTACGCGAAGTATCTTCTCAGGGAGCAACCGAACGGCAAGATCGCCGCAATCTTCCAGAACGACGACTTCGGCAAGGATACGATGAATGGGTTGAAGAGCGGTCTGGCCGACAGGGCATCCGCCATGATCGTGGCTGAGGAAGGCTATGAAGTCACCGAACCGACGATCGAGTCGCGCGTCGTAAAGCTGAAGTCGAGCGGAGCCGACATTCTCATCAACATCACGGCTCCTAAATTCGCGGCTCAAGTCATCAAGAAGACGTTCGAACTGAATTGGAAGCCCACGCATATCCTGGGCAGCGTCAGCGCCTCCATCGAGACTGTTCTTAAGCCTGCAGGGATGGACATTTCCGAGGGCATCATTTCAGCGACGTACGTCAAGGACGGGGCCGACCCACAGTGGGCCAACGATGCGGAAGCCAAAGAGTTCAACGCATTCCTCGCGAGCTACTTTCCCGAAGGCGGTCGCTCGGACGTGCTCGTGGCGTCGGGCTACACCTCCGCCGAAGCCCTGGTCCAGGTTCTCAAGGCGAGCGGCGACGACCTCACGAGGGAGAACGTCATGAAAATGGCGACCAACATGAAGGGGGTACGGATCCCCATGCTGCTGCCCGACGTCCTTGTTAACACCTCACCGGACGACTACTCTGGCATGCGTCAGTTGCGTCTCATCAAGCTGGATGGCAATCGCTGGAAAACCTTCGGCAATCTCATAAACGTGGGTTCGGAATAACAACGCGCAAGGCTTAAAGCCGCAGGGCCGCACCGCAACGCCAGTGCGGCCGTGGCACCAACCGCGGGCTCATTCAAGCTCCTCAAGCGGAGAGCAGCAGATCAGTCGGCCAAATGCCGCGATCATATCGAGAGGCCGCCGGCCTCCGGAAGGTACATCTTTGGCTCGGTAGGCTCGCGCCCTTCGCCAGAAGTTCGCGAGTCGCCTCGGTTGCACCAGGCCCGGGAACGAAACGCACATTCCTAGAATTTATGGGCTTCGCTCGCTGTCCAGAACCTCGATCGTCGCAATCTCCGCCTGCCATGGGCGCGGAACGAAGCGGTGATGATATGCAAAAATCCGAACGGGAAAAAGCGAGGCGCCGCGTTCTCGCGGCCGGGACTGCGACAGCCGTGATTGGGCCTGCTGGACACGCGCAACCGGCGGGGCCGAAAGCCGCTCAGCGCGGACTCGGTGTCTCGTTCGAACGCATGCTGCCGGTGCGGCGCCTACTTCAACATTGGCGAGGCCATCGTCGAGGTCGCCGGGGGCAAAACATGAAAGAGTTCAACCGTTCGTTGTCACCAGCAGTGGGAGTATGGCGACTTGCGCGCCGACCGAAATATGCAAGAAGAACAGAGACGTAAAGCCACGCCGCGCTGACGCCGACGGTGCTCTGATAATCACTCGAATCGCCGAAAAGGCCATGCCCGCAGCCTCGCCGATCACCAGCGTGAGTCCGCCGATCGATGCCCTGCGCCGCCGTCGAAATGGATGGGCTCCAGTACGGCGAACAGTCCGGGCGCCGTTCTCGAACGTGGTTTGAACGCCTCTGAACGGCGCGGCGCCCGGGCAAGCCCGACCATCGCGACCTGTGCGCCGTCGCTCAGATCACTTTCCGGCGCGGGGCAGAGCAGGCGCTGGGGCAATCGGACGCGGCGTTGAGACGAATTCATCGATCCTCTGGCCGCTTCAAAGGCCAAGTGGACGCAGCTCCCGGACCAATTCGATGAAGAGACGCAGCACGGCGGTGAGTTGGCGCCGGCCCGAGTAGTAGATGTGGAAGCCGGGGCCGAGGGGCGCCCAATCGTCCAACACCGTCCGCAGGGTGCCGTCGCGGAGATCCTTACGCACCATCGGCTCGGCGACGTACATGAGCCCAGCGCCGTCCCTCACCGCGACCAAACCGATGTGGCCTTGGTCGACGGTCATCCCTCCGGGAGCATTTACCGCGATCTTCTCCTCACCCCGCTCGAATTCCCAGCGGTAGATGCTCTCGTCTCCGGTCCGGATCTTGACGCAACGATGAGCCTGCAGGTCGCCGGGATGGATCGGTGCGCCGAATTGCTCGATGTAGGACGGCGCTCCGACGACCATCCACTGGACATCAGCGGAGAGTCGTTGGGAGATCATATCTTGCGGCACGGTGCCACCGTACCGGATTCCCGCGTCGAAGCCGCTTTCGATTATGTCGATCATTCGATTGTTCACCGAGAATTCGATCTCAACGTCGGGGTATCGGTCGAGGAAGGTCGCCATTACCGGGCCGACGAGGAATTCAGCCGCCTCGGTCGGCACGCTCATTCGCACGCGTCCCATCGGACGGTCACGAAAACGATTGAGCACCTCCATGGCGCTTCCGATCTCATCGAACGGCCGAGCAAGCGCAGACTGCAGCGCCTCGCCTGCGGCGGAGAGCATCACGCTGCGGCTTGTCCGGTTGACGAGTCGAACCCCCAGGCGCTCCTCCAGGCTTCGGATCGCGTGACTCAGGGCCGATGCTCCAATGCCAAGCTCGAGCGCAGCGCGACGGAAATTCCGATGCTTCGCGACCTCCAGAAAATAGGAGAGGTCGGCAAGGTCGGACCGACGAAACTGCATGTTCAGCGGCTCCCACGTCGACGCACCATGTCGCGAATAGTGATCATGTAGCTCTCTTCGGGCGCGGAGAATCACAAGGCCGACCTTTGCGAAGGGCCAAATCTCTGTATCGCGACGGCGTCATTGCCCGCCGCTTCAGGAAGTTCCTGTTGAAGTTGGACAGGTTGGAATAGCCGACCTCGTAACAAATCGCTGAGACAGGCTGTTGTGTCTCGGCCAAAAGCCGGCAGGCGCGGCCGATCCGCAGCTCGGCTAAATAGTCCGTGAAGCTGCGCCCCGCGTTTTTCTGAAAGAAGCGACTGAACGTACTTTCGGTCATGCCGGCCACTTTAGCGACTTGGGGAAGCGACAAGTCGGAGGCCATATGGTCGCAAATGTAACTGCTACAACGCTGCATGACGTCGAGAGCCGAAGAATTCAGATCCGGCAGGAAATCGGGAGACGAAAGAACTTTATAGGTGTCTGAGGTCGCCAATAGTTGAAGGAGCCGCAGAAACTGGTTCAATCGATCGAAACCTCGCGCGTCCCCCATCGCCTCAAGCGCATCTGCGCCGATGCGAGCCGTATCTCCAGAAAATAGGATTCCGCGGCGCGCCAGTTCAAGAAGTTTGTCTAACGCTGCCATCTCTGGCAGATAGGTGCTCGCCTTCTTGAGCTTTTCGGGATCAAACTGAACAATGAGATCTCTGCAGGTGACCTTCTCGCCGGCGCGAATGTGAGTAACCCAATTGTGCGGAAGCCCACCACCTACGATCGTCAAATGGCCCGGCGAGAATTCGCCAATGTAGTCGCCGATGAAGACCGTGCCCGTTGATTTGCGGATGAGGTGGATCTCGAACTCCGGGTGGAAATTCCACACAGAGCGTGCCCATGGGTAATCATCGATCCGCCAGAGGAATGTCTCGTTTTCCGCGGTCAGGACCTGCTCAAACCGAGGTCGAGCTTCTCTCGGCTTTCGTTCAGCTTTAGCCTGGTTGACTGTTCTTGCCATCGCCGTGGAGTTCTAGCTGTGTTGCAGCCGATTTATGCGAGGCAGCCTATCAGCACGGGGATTGCGAAAACAGTGCAACGGCTTGAGCGGAATCCCGTCTGCCTCAACTCATCCATTGCCCGCCATCGACATTGAAGGTCTGCGACACGACATAGTCGCTTTCCGAGACTCGCCAGGAAAATGGCGCAACCGACCAGGTCTTCGGGCCTTCCCATTCGACCGTAAGGGACGCCTTCGCCAACACGACGCTTCTTTTCTCCTTTTGGCAGGCCCTCGTACTGGGCAAACAGGGCGTCGACGTGGTCCCAGTGCTCGCCATCGACGACGCCTGGAGCAATGGCATTGACATTGATCCCGTGCTTGATGAGGTTTAGCCCCGCCGATTGCGTGAGACTGATGACGGCAGCTTTGGTCGCGCAATATACGGCGACCAGCGCCTCGCCGCGCCGGCCCGCCTGGCTCGCCATGTTGATCATCTTGCCGCCTTTGCCGGTTGCGATCATGTGCCGGGCGACAGCTTGCATGGTGAAGAGCACGCCATGCACATTGACGCTGAAGAGCCTTTCATAGCTCGCGGGCGTGATGTCCACGATTGGGGCGAGATCGAACAGGGCGGCGTTGTTGACCAAAATGTCGATCTTGCCGGCTTCATCGACGACCGACTCGATGCCGGCTTCTATGGAGCCGATGTCGGTCACATTCATGTGTACGGCGGAACAGGCTCGCCCAATTTCAGCAGCCGTGCGTTGCGCCGCGCTGAAATCGACATCCCCGATTGCAACCGTGGCGCCTTCGCGGACATAGGCCTCCGCGAATGCCCGCCCGATACCACGCGCCCCGCCCGTGATGAATGCAACTTTGTCCTTCAGTCTCATTGCCAGAGTCTTCCTGCCAATCGCAAGCGTGGGTTGCTTCCTGAACAGGCTGCCCGGTCACGGCCGGGCAGCTCAGCTTTGCAGACGCGCCAGCGTCCGGGGAGAGTCCAGCTATTTGACGTAGCCGGCCCTGGTCATTTCGCGCGTGGCGATGTTCTGGGCGGCCGCGAGGGCATCGTCGACCGAACTGCTGCCGGCGAGAGCCCCCGAGAACTGCTGGCCGACCGCGGTCCCGATGCCCTGGAATTCCGGGATGGCGACGAACTGGATGCCGACATACGGGACCGGCTTGACGCTGGGGTGGGTCGGATCGGCCGAGTTGATCGAGTCCAGCGTCAGCTTGGCGAAGGGCGCGGCCTTCTGGTATTCGGGATTGGTGTAGAGCGACTTGCGGGTGCCTGGAGGCACATTGGCCCAACCTTCCTTCGAAGCGACGAGTTCGAGATAATGCTTGCTGGTCGCCCAGGCGACGAATTTCTTCGCGGCTGCGACCTTCTGGGAGCCCGCCGGCACGGCGAGCGACCAGGCCCAGAGCCAGTTGGCGTTCTTTCCGAGACCGGTGTTCGGAGCCAGGGCGAAGCCGACCTTGTCGGCCACCTTCGAATCCTTCGGATTGGTCACAAAGGACGCGGCGACGGTCGCGTCGATCCACATGCCGCACTTGCCGGCGTTGAAAAGCGCGAGATTTTCATTGAATCCATTCGAGGAGGCGCCTGGAGGCCCGGCATCGCGCATCAGCTTGACGTAGAAGCTCAGCGTGTTCTTCCATTCCGGCTGGTCGAACTGCGGCCGCCACTTCTCGTCGAACCATCGTGCGCCAAACGAGTTTGCCGTCGCCGACAGAAAGGCCATGTTCTCGCCCCAGCCGGCCTTGCCGCGTAGGCAGATGCCGTAGGTCTCGGACGACTTGTCTGTGATCTTGCGCGCAGCGTCGGCGACGAAGTCCCAAGTTGGGCTCTCCGGCATCTTGAGGCCGGCTTTGTCGAACAGATCCTTGCGATACATGATCATCGAGGATTCGCCATAGAACGGCGCGGCGTAGAGCTTGCCCTCCAGCGAAAGGCCGGAACGGATCGCCGGCAGCAGATCGTCGATGTCGTAGTCGGCGCCGAGATCGTCGAGCGGCACCAGCCAGCTCTTCCTGGCCCAGATCGGAACCTCATAGGTGCCGATGGTCAGGATGTCGTACTGGCCGGACTTGGTGGCGATGTCGGTCGTCACTTTCTGGCGCAGCGCGTTCTCTTCGAGAGTGACCCAGTTGAGCGCGATGTCCGGATTGGTCTTGGTGAAATCATCTGTCAGCTTCTGCATCCGGATCATATCGCCGTTGTTGACCGTCGCGATCGTCAGTCGGGTCTCGGCCATGGCGCCGGACATTAAAGCAATGGCTGCAAATGCGCCGAGCGAGCTTGTTGCGAGCAACTTCATGCATTTCCTCCGAAGGTCTTTTGGTTTTAAAGATGATCGGGAGACGTAATGCGACGAGCGATGACCGCCACGATCCACCGATCCCGCCTGAGGTTCGGTTCGGACGATCAACGCGGCTAGAGCCCTGGGTGCAAAAGCTGATACTTTTATGCAGTCCAAGGCGTCCCACCGACCTTCTCGACGGATGAAGGCCGGCCATCCCGAGCGTCATCGGCCAGGATGCGTCGGTTGTCGGCATCGGGAGAAGTTCTCTCTACATCTCGCCCTCTTTCCTGAGATTCACCCACCCTTGTGAAGGCACTGACGAGCAAAAGAGCCCGACCGCTCGTCGAGCGGTCGGGCAGTCCAGGGAGGAGCCCGTACACGGGGCTAAATCGGCGACCGATCGCCGAGATCCCAACTTGCAAGCTGCCGCGCAGCTTGATGTCAACGAAGGCGACCTCGGTCCAGGGCCGACGCCCAAGTGAGAGCCAACGTATGCATCTCGCCTATGGGCATTTTCAAGCCAAATCGCGCGCCAGCATGGATAACTGATACCACTGGGTTATACCCGTCTGTTGGGAAGCTATCATGTGACAGCGCTCCACCTTGGACGAGACTCGAAAGATTTACTCGAAGCTCCTGGGTTCAAGAACGTCGATTGTTCAACGAGACGTGGTTGGCTAGATGCCTAGGCCTGTCGGAGGTCGCAAATGAGCCGATCACGAACTGACCAGGCTCGATCGACCGCACCGCGCTATCCACCTCCTCGACGATGCCGCATTATTCGCGGCCCACCGGGGTCGGTCCGTTGGTCGCCTGCAGACCGCCGTCTTACGCGCGTTCTTCAGGATATCACCTGTTCTATCAGAGCCGCCGACAACAATCGGCCTGCGTTTGCGCTGCTTTTGGATGCAGTTCGTCATGGCGGATAGCGCGACGCGGCCTACAGGCTTCTTCCATTTATCGAACTGGCTCATAACTGCATGCGAACTCAACCATCTAACGCCGGACCGTCATTCAGATTAGAAGTTGTTCCTTGTATCACGCGTCTTGTCGCTGCAGGTCGCAATGTCGCGCTACAGCGACAATCTCGGGAGCATCTCCATGGAATTGGTCATCAACGGCAAGACTCTCCAGGTGACGATGGAGGACGATACGCCTCTGCTGTGGGTGATCCGTGACGAGTCTCGGCATGACCGGCACCAAATATGGCTGCGGCATAGCCCAATGCGGCGCCTGCACGGTTCTGATCGACGGTCAGGCAACGCGCTCCTGCGTGACACCCGTCGGCAGCGTCGCCGGGCAATCCATCACCACGATTGAGGCGATTAGTGAGGATGCGGTCGGCCGGCGCGTGGTCGATGCCTGGGTTGCCAATCAGGTGCCGCAATGTGGCTACTGCCAGTCCGGTCAGGTGATGGCCGCGACGGCATTGCTGAAGCAGAACCCCAAACCCAGCACCCAGGACATCGCGAGCGCCATGGTCAATCTCTGCCGCTGCGGCACCTACAATGCAATTGCCGCGGCGGTGCGGCAGGTCGCACAGGGCTGAGGACGGCGCACATGAACAACGTCACTCACGATTTGCGTTCCGCCGCCGATTTGCCCAAGGGACGACCGGTCAACCTCTCACGTCGCGGCTTCCTGGGTGCCTCCGTTGGCGCCCTCGTTCTCGGCGTGAGGCTGCCTGGCAGCCAGGCGCTGGCGCAAAACGCGGCTGCCGGTGCCAAGGCAGCTCCGCGCGTGTCAGCGTTCCTGGAAATCCGGACCGACAACACAATCCTGCTACGCAGTCCCTTCGTGGAAGGGGGCCAGGGCGTATCGACGGCACTCGCGCAGATCGTCGGCGAGGAGCTGGACGTAGACCCGGCCAGCTTCGCCGTGGAATGCGCCTCGCCTGGCAAGGACTATCTGCTTGTGAACGGCAACCGCTTCACTGGGGGAAGCTACTCCGTGCGCTCGAGTTACCAGACGATGCGCCGCGTCGGCGCCTCTGCCCGGCAAATGCTGCTACAGGCTGCGGCAGCTCGCCTTCGCGTCCCCGTCGCGAGCCTCACAACGGAGCCGGGCCGCGTACGCCACACTGCCTCGAACCGCACAATCGAATATGGCGCATTGGCAAGTGAGGCGGCAGCCCTGCCTGTGCCGCAAGACGTAACGTTTCGCTCCGAAAAGGAATTTCGCTGGATTGGCAAGCCGGTTGCGCGCCTCGATGCGCACGACAAGTCCACCGGGAAGGCGAGCTACGGGATCGATCTTAGGGTCGACGGCATGCTGCAGGCGGCTGTCCAGCACGCCCCGCGCCGCGGTCTCGAACCTGTCGGGTTGAAGAATGAGGCCGAGGTGAAAGCGATGCCCGGCGTTCATTCCATCCACCGCCTGTCTGGTGCCGTAGCCGTCGTGGCCGATCGCTGGTGGTATGCCCGGCGCGCGGTCGAGACGCTTCAGGTCACGTGGACGGAGACCGCATCGAACACGCAGCGATTGATGCCGGCAGATTTCTCATCGGAAGGACGCAAGGCCCTCTTGGATGCCACGCCCGGTCCGGGCATCTCTGCGGAAACAGCAGGTGATGCCGCCGCGGCGCTCGCCGGCGCCACGCGCGTGGTAACTGCAAAATATGACGCACCTTATCTGGCGCATGGTCAGCTCGAGCCGCCCTCGGCAATCGCACGCTGGAACGAAGATGGCACGCTAGAACTTTGGATGCCCAATCAGGCGCCCGAGCTGTTTCAGAATGCAGCCGCGAAGGCGGCTGGCATTGCACCGGAAAAGGTGAAGATTCATTCTCCCATGCTGGGCGGATTCTTCGGCCGGCATTTCCTGTACGACACCGCAAATCCGTTTCCGCAAGCCATTTTGCTGGCAAAAGCGGTCGGGCGTCCGGTCAAGGTGCTCTGGAGCCGCGAAGAGGAATTTCTGCGCGATGCGCTGCGCCCGATGGGCTTTGCACGCTTCCGGGGCGGCCTCGACGTCAATGGCATGCCCGTCGCGCTCGAAGCTGAGGCCGTCGGTGAAGGCCCGGTCGATCGCTGGTTCGGCCGCAAACCGGGCGTCGCCGACCGGTCGGCCGTCGAGGGCATCGCCGGAAAACCCTACTCAATTCCCAATCGCCGTGTCGCCCATGTCCTTGTCGATGATCCCAACATCATCGGGTTCTGGCGCTCGGTCGGCCACTCGATGAACGATTTCTTCTACGAAACGTTCTTCGATGAACTTGCCGATGCCGGCCAGCAGGATCCCTATCAGCTGCGGCTCCGGCTGCTAGATAACAAGCCCCGCCACAAGACGCTGCTGGAAGCCGTCGGCGATCTTTCGGGCGGTTGGAAGCGCGGCCCCTTCAGCGCGTCAGACGGCAGCAAGCGGGCGCGCGGTGTCGCCATGGCCTCGCCGTTCGGAAGCGAGGTCGCGACGATTGCAGAGGTCTCGCTGAGGGATGGCGCGGTCGCCGTTCACGATGTCTGGGTGGCAATTGATCCGGGCAGCATCGTCAATCCGGCCATCATCGAAGCGCAGGTCAACTCGGCTGTCGCGCTCGGCCTTTCCTCGGCCTTGTTCGAAGAAGTCGTCTACGCCAAGGGAACTCCCCGGGCGCGCAACTTCGATGCCTATCCCATCCTTCCGCCGGACCGGATGCCGCGCGTGCATGTGCGCATCGTTCAGAGCGGCGCTCCGATGGGCGGCATCGGCGAGCCAGGCCTGCCCGGCGTGCCACCGGCCGTGGCCAACGCGGTCGCGGCGCTGACCGGCCAGCGAATACGCAGCCTGCCCCTGTCCAAGATCAAGTTCGGCGACATGGGCTGATCCGCAACCAGGCTGCTATGCCCGTCTGGCCAGAGCTGCCTGGCGCCGCGGGCGCGTTCGCCAAGGATACGATTGCGGCGACCTTTGCCAGCGCGCTGGAGTAACCATGAAGGCAGCTGCAAATAGTGGTCGGGGGCCGGCCGGAAGGTGCCCGATCGGCCACTTTTCTCGCTTTGCACCGTCTAGAGATCGCGGGATATAACTGTATCTTATACCCCTACCCGCCGCTCGGAGTTGAAGGCCTCTGCGGGTGGTCCATAATCATGCTCCTGTTTCCGCCCCGGTCGGAATGACGACCGTTTAGGCGGCGCTCATAAAAACAAAAAGCATCCGATCTTATCGGGAGGAAAATTTGGATCCTAAGAAGTTGCTCTATCTCGCGTCAGTGATCGAGAGCGGGAGTTTTAAGAAGGCGGCCAAGGAGCTGCTGATTTCCCAGCCAGCATTGTCGTGCTCGATCGACCGCCTGGAACAGAGTCTCGGAGGTCAGCTTCTCGAGCGCAGTCCAATTGGAGTCAAACCGACCGAGATGGGGGAGGTTCTCTACGCGCATGCGCGGCTGATCCGCGATGAGCTGAAGCTGGCGGAAAGCCGCATGAGGGAATCGGACGGGCAAAGACACAGCGCTGTCGCTTTCGGCACGCTGCCTAGCCTTGCCAATTCCATCGTCCCGCATGCGATCTGCAAGTGGCGGGACAACCATTCGAAAACAGTCCTGCGCGTCGCCGAGAAAATCCAGCTCGAACTCCTGCTTAGTCTCATGCGTGGGGAGGTGGATTTCATCGTCGCTCAGACCGAATGCTACGGCTTCCTCGAAGGTCTGAAGCAGCGCGTCCTGTTCCGTGATCGCCTGTTCGTCATCGCCCGGCCGGATCATCCCGCGTTTGGTTTCGAAAACCCCTCATGGTCAAATCTCGCCCAGTTTCCGTGGATCATCCAGATGGTTGGCAGGCAGAGAACCCTGCTCGAGAAATTACTCGCGTCGGAGAGCGTCGACCTGCCGGCCCAGCTGACTGAGTGCGGGACGGTAAACTGTATCAAGGCTCTCGTCGCCGGGAGCAACAGCCTGGCACTGTTGCCAGCATCAGCCATAAATTCCGACGTTCAAGTGGGGAGGATCAGGGCGTTCGACATCGCGGGCCCACTGCTCAACCGCGATATCGCACTTATCTTCCGGGAGCGGCAACCGCTCAACGAGGCAAGCCGCAATCTCGTGAGCGAGATCGCAGCTGCGGGGATAGATCTGGGTCCCGAACTGATTTGCGAACCGTGACCGACGGTTGACAGCAGATCTCGATCAGTGAAAGGACCGCCCGCCGTCGACGGCCAACGCCGCGCCCGTCACATATGAAGAATCTTCGCTGGTCAGGAACAGGATGGCCCGGGCGATCTCGGCCGGATCCGCCAGCCGTTTGAGCGCATAGTTGCCCACGTTTCCGCGGTGGCCGTCCGCCATTAGCGTATCCACCATGCCCGGGCAGACGCTGTTTACCCTGATCAGCGGTGCCAGTTCCGCTGCTAAGGCGCGCGTCAGGTTCACCACCGCTCCTTTTGACGCCGCATAAGCCGTGTGATTGGGCGCATTGGGAAGAAGCCCCTGGGCGGAAGCGATGTTGACGATCGTTGCCGATGTTTCCTGCGTCATCCAAGGAAGGCAGCCGCGCGCGACGATGTACGTCCCCGTCAGGTTGACTTCGATAATCTTGCGGAACGCATGAGCCGGCATCTCCGCTACCGGACCCGTGGACATAATGCCGGCTGCATTTACAAGCCCGTCGATACCTCCCATCCCTCGACCGGCTCGCTCGATCACTGTCGCAACGGACGCTTCGTCAGTGATGTCGACTTCGAAGCAAAGACCGCCAGTGTCCTGAGCGGTATCGGCCAGCCCTCCCCCATTGCGGTCGAGCAACGCAACTGACGCGCCCTCGGCGGCGAACAGCTGGGCCGTCGTCCGGCCGATCCCGGATGCCGCGCCAGTAATGACGATGCGTCGTCCGGATAGTTTGATTCCCGATGTCTGGGCGACTTTCCCCGTCAGTGTCGTGAGGCTTTCACTCACCAGCGTAGACCCTCCTTTTTTGTTGCCATGGGCGGCGCAGATTCATCCTGGCATGTCTTTTGGGGCCGCACCGCTGTCGTTACCGCATGACAAAGGCATTTCGCGTATCGTCAGCGGCAGTCGAGATAAAAACGCTCTTCGTCTCAAGGTATTCGTCGACAGCCTGGATTCCGCTTTCCCGTCCAAGGCCGGACCGCTTCATTCCTCCGAAGGGCACCATGTAGCTGTACGCACGGTACGTATTCACCCAAACCGTTCCAGCCTTGAGTGCTTTCGACATTCGCATCGCGCGCCCGATGCTGTTCGTCCAAACGCCTGCGACGAGCCCGTAGGCGACATCGTTGGCGATCTCGATTGCATCTCCGTCCGTTTCGAATTCGATGATCGACAGGATCGGTCCGAAAACTTCCTCCTGCGCGATACGCATGTGGTTGGTAACGTCCGCGAAGATCGTCGGCTCGATGAACTGACCTCCGATTAGTCCGGGCCCTGTCGCGGGCCTGCCGCCAAGGATGCAACGAGCCCCGTCTTTTCGAGCCACGTCGATGTAGTCGAGAACCTTTTGGTACTGTGGCGGCGTCGCGATCGGACCCACATTGGTCTGGCTATCCATGGGATCGCCGAGGCGCACCTGGCGCGCGAGATCGAGCAGCTTCTCAGTAAAAGCACGCCGGATGGATTTCTGCACCAGCAGCCGTGATCCCGCCGTACACATTTGGCCGGCTGCGCCGAAGATCCCAGAGATCGCACCGGAAGCCGCGAGGTCGAGATCGGCGTCTTCGAAGACGATGTTCGGCGACTTGCCTCCAAGCTCGAGCGAGACGCGCTTCATACCGCGCGCCGCGGTCTCATAGATCTTCGTTCCCGTGGCATCCGATCCGGTGAATGTGACTTTCGATACGTCCGGGTGCTCCACGAGCGCGGATCCCGCTTCGGGACCAACGCCGGTGACGACATTGAAAACCCCGTTTGGCAACCCTGCTTCGCCGACGAGAGCCGCAAATTCGAGCGTGCTCGCCGAGGCAAACTCCGAGGGCTTCACCACGACGGCGCATCCGGCGGCAAGCGCCGGAGCGCACTTGGCCGCGACAAACCCAAGCGGAGAGTTCCAGGCCGTCAGGGCGGCGACCACGCCGATCGGCTCGCGAGAAGTGAAGGCTAGGGCTCCTTCCTTTTCGATCGGGATGAACGCACCCTCGATCTTGTCTGCCAGCCCGGCGTAGTAGAACCAGGTCTGCGCAATCGCATCGAGTTGCCCACGCACCTCGGCCAGCAGCTTGCCGTTGTCACGCACCTCGATCTCGGCCAGGTGCTCTGCGTTCCGGATGATCAGGTCTCCGATTTTTCGGATGAAATGGCCGCGCTTGGATGCCGACAAGCTTGCCCAAGGCCCGCTGGTCATGGCGCGCTTGGCGGCGGCCACCGCAAGGGAAATATCCGTGGCGTCGCCGCGCGAAATTCTCGCCCACACGTCTCCGCGGTATGGATCAACGGTGTCGAGCCACTCGCCGCCCTGCGGCTCGACAAAGCATCCGTCAATGTAAAGCTTGTATGTCTTCATGGCCGGGCCTTCAGAGAAAAACGGCTGGCACAGAAGGCCAACGTGAGGCGATTGTTACGGCCCGAGCGGCTAAGCGCCTATCAAGAAAATGGCGGATGTCAGCCTGGGTATAGCCGGGTGTTATCAGGTTCGTTGGTAAACCTGGGAAACACGACAGCTAGATACCGCCAAGCGCCATGTATTTGATCTCGAGGTAGTCGTCTATGCCGTGACGGCTGCCCTCACGTCCGATGCCGCTTTCCTTGACGCCGCCGAATGGCACCTCGGGCGTGGAGATCAGTCCCTCATTGATGCCGACGATGCCGTATTCCAAGGCCTCGGCCACGCGGAAGATCCGGCCGACATCACGTGCATAGAAGTAACTGGCCAGGCCAAACGGCGTGTCGTTTGCCAGTCGCACCGCCTCGTCTTCCGTCTTAAAGCGGAAGAGAGGGGCAACGGGGCCGAACGTCTCTTCGCGGAAGATCAGCGCATCACCTGGCACCTGGGCCAGTACGGTCGGCTCATAGAAATTGCCTCCTCGCGTATGGCGCTTCCCGCCCGTCACGATCGTGGCGCCTTTGCCAAGAGCATCGGTGATGTGCTCTTCGACTTTCAGAACCGCATCGAGGTTGATCAGCGGCCCTTGGCTCACGCCCGGCTCCATGCCGTCGCCAACGACAAGCCCCTCTACGGCTGCTTTCAGCTTGGCGGCGAATGCGTCATAGACGCCGTCCTGGACCAGAATCCGGTTCGCACAGACACAGGTTTGGCCAGTGTTGCGAAATTTGGACGCCATGACGCCCTTCACCGCCTCGTCCAAGTCGGCATCGTCGAACACGATGAAGGGCGCGTTGCCACCAAGCTCCATCGAGGTTTTCTTGATCGTCTTCGCGCATTGCTCAAGCAGTGTGCGGCCGACCTCGGTCGACCCCGTGAAGGAAAGCTTGCGCACGGTCGGGTTTTCCGTGAGTTCTCTGCCGGTTGCGCTCGACGGTCCCGTGATGATGTTGCACACTCCCTTCGGCATGCCGCTACGTTCGGCAAGCACCGCCAGGGCCAGAGCTGAAAAGGGCGTCTGGCTCGCCGGCCGGATGACACCGGTGCAGCCCGCCGCCCAGCCGGGACCGGCTTTGCGTGTGATCATGGCGGCGGGGAAGTTCCAGGGCGTAATCGCCGCGAATACACCGATGGGTTCCTTGGTCACCACCACCCGGCGGCCGGGGACATGCGCCGGGATCGTCTCTCCATAGACGCGCCGCCCCTCTTCCGCGAACCATTCCAGAAATCCGGCGGCATAGGCGATCTCGCCCTTGGACTCGGCGAGCGGCTTACCTTGCTCCGCAGTCATGATGACCGCCAGATCGTCTGCATTCGCGAGCATCAGATCCGCCATCCTGCGAATGATCGCTCCCCGCTCCTTTGCCACCATCGCACGCCATTTCGGGAAAGCCGCCCGGGCCGCCTCGATGGCCCTGCGCGTCTCGTCACGACCCATGGCGGGGACCGTCCCCACTAGCCCTCCTGTCGACGGATTGCGGACTTCCACCACCGCACCGCTGTCGGAATCGACCCATTCGCCGTCGATATAGTTCTCCCTGCGCAACAAGTCGGAGTCGTTCAGTTGAAGCTTCGCCGTTTTCTCGAGCATCTGACGTCTTTCCTTCTGTCCTGGGTCCTCGGATGGCGGTGCATGGCTCCGCTTACCCGCTTCTTTCATGCGGCCTCGCGCCGGTTGAGACGATCCGTACCGATTGCTGACCAGTCTGCTTTCACGGCTACATCAGGAACACGCCCTTGCCGCCGCTCTGACGGTTGAAGCTCCAATAGGCTTCCTCCGCCTGATCCAGCTTCCACCGATCGGTGAAGAGCCGGTCGAGATCGATGCCGCGCTCGATGACGAATTCGGCGCAGGCGCGCTGGGCCTGGATCGACATCGTCCAGGAGGTGAGGATGCGCAATTGCTTGCGGAGCATCTGGGCGAGCGAGAATTTGAGACTCGGCGCCGAGGCCGACAAGGCCCACCGTGCCCCAAGAGCTAACGCAGCGCAGGGCGTCCTGTCCGGCGGCGACAGCTCCGGCCGTCTCAAGTGCCATTGTCGCTCCACGTCCGTTGGTCAGACTTCGGATCGCGTCTGGAACATCCGCGTCCCGGGAGTCCACGACGAAGTCGGCGCCGAACGCCTTGGCAGTCGCCAGCCGACTATTGTCGATGTCGAGCGCGATCACGCGCGCACCATGCGCCTTGGCGAGGAGTGTTGCGGAGAGGCCAACCGGTCCCTGGCCGAAGATCGCGATCGTGTCTCGGCCCGTCAACCCCATGCGCTCGAAGGCTCCCCAAGCGGTGCCGGTACCACATGAGATCGCAGCTCCGGCCGCGAAGCTCAGGCGTTCGTCGAGAGGCACCAAAGTATCGGCTGGTACCTTCATGTAGGGGGCATGAGCGCCGTGCGCATCCGTGCCGTAGACCGTCACGGGTACCGACTGGCACATCTGGGGCCACCCAGACCGGCAGTGCTCGCAATCGGTGCAGCCATGATAGTGGTGAACCATGACCCTCGCGCCGACGCGCGCATGTGGACTCGTTACTCCCGGCCCGACGGCCGCAACGATGCCGCATGGCTCGTGGCCTGCGATGATGGGCTTTTCCGGCAGAAGCTGGGCTTGCCGTCGATAGAAATGCAGGTCGCTGCCGCACATTCCCGAAGCCTTGATCTCGACCACAACTTCGCCCGTGCCTGGAGTCGGATCCGGTACGGTTGCGAGCCCAAGTGTGCAGTCGCCACGAAACACGATGCCGCGCATCAAATTGTCCTCGTCTATCCCAGGCCTGCCAACCGCCATTGCATATAGCGGCTGGAAGGCTCCCGCCTTCTCAGCCGAGCGGACTACGGCTGCCGTACTGGCGTCAACGCCACCTCGGGCGGCGCTGACGCTTCCGGCTCGATGGCTTCAAGTGATTTCTGGTTCGTCTCGATGCCCGCTACCGCCATAAGCAGGGCTACGGCGAGATACATCCCCGAAATTGCACCGATCACGCCGTTGATGCCGTAATTGTTGAACAAGGTCAGTACGACAAACGGAGAGATGATCAGGCCGGCACGGCCGACCGTTTGGGCTAGACCGCCACCGCGGAAGCGATACTCGGTCGGGAAGAGCTCCGGCGTGCCACCGAGACCAAAGGTCAAAAATACCGAGACGGAGGCTACCAGCATCATTCCACAAATAATGATCCAGGTCGGCTCGGTCAGGAACGGATAAGTCGCACCGAAACCTGCGCAGATCACCCCGAAAGCGACGAGCCCCCAGCGACGGCCAATCCGATCGGCGAGCAAGACACAGAGCAGCGGGCCAATGAGCCAACCGGCCATCATCGCCGCGGTGAACGCCAGTGAACGCGTGACGCTCATACCCTGGCGAACAAAGAAGGTCGGCATCCACCCGGTCAACGTATAAGACCCAAACAGGCAACTAACGTTCACCACGAGCGCCAGCAGAGTGCGCCGGATCACCGGACGTGAGAAGAGGACCGTGATGGGGATCCAACGCGGCGGTAAAGAAGGAAGTGCCACCAACGGCGGCAACGAACCGCCAGCGGCGGCTTCCTGTTCAATGCGCTGCATAACCGCTTCGGCCTCAGCGGTCCGGCCCATCCTTTCGAGCCAGCGAGGCGACTCGGGGAGATGTCGACGCAGCCACCAGACCCAGATCGTGCCGGCCCCACCGATCAGGAACATCATCCGCCAGCCGACCCATGGGATAATCAGCGCGCCAACCGACGAGGTGACGAAGACGCCCGCGCCGGCAAACACGGCCAAATATCCCAAATATCTGCCGCGCCTCTCTGGCGGAACGAACTCGATGATGAGGCCGTAGCACATGACGTACTCGGCGCCCATTCCGAGGCCCATGATCGCGCGGATCGCGATCAGCCAGGGCATAGAGGGCGCGACCGTCGAGAGCAGTGCCATGCTTCCGAAGATCGCAAGATTGAACTGATACGCGAAGCGCCGTCCGAAGCGATCGCTGAGCCAGCCTGCGGCTGCAGCGCCGATTGTCAGGCCGATGAACGTGGCAGACATGAAGAGCGAATTCTGCTCCAGTGTCGACCATTTGCTGTCAAGCAACGACGCCAGAACCGATCCGGACAAGGTATTGTCGAACGAGTCGAAAAACATACCCATGCCGACCAGCCACAAGACGCGGCGATGGAAGGATCCGATTGGAAGGCGGTCAAGTCTCGCACCGGCGTTCACTGGCGTGGGCATGACCGGCTCTCCCCTGCTCGCGTAAGAATTGCAGGCCCGCCGGGGATTCCCGCGGCCAAGCTCTCGGTGGCGTCTTTCAAAATGACCTCCCTTCGTCTCCAGAGGGCGCGCCCGTGGTCGTGTTTCCAAATTTGCCTTATCACGCTGGAGGCGAACGGGTACGCTCGTCGGGCGGTCGTCGTCTTGCGCTGTCGGCACGCAAACAGTCCAAAGAGCTGCTGCACGACCCGGACGTTCCAAGGGGCAAACCGGCAGTGCGCCGGACACCTCTCGGCCGCAACTTCAGAACTGATGCAGCACCATGCAGAGGAACTCGGTCGGCTCGATTGCCTTGATCGGCACGGGACCTTCCTTGGGCAGGAATTCGAGCGCGGATTGCGGTCCATACTCCTGGCCATCGACGGAGATTTTCCCTTTGCTCAGGTACAGCACCTCAATTGAGGGATGCTCCCCGCCACCGTAGACGGCACCGGCTGCAAGCCGAAGGAAGCCAATCCTTGCATTTCGCTCGGTGAAGGAGCCGAGCCATTTGACTTCCACGCCCTTTGAACCCTGTGGAAGCCAGGCATACGCCGATGGATTCATAACGATGACATCTTCGTAACGCGCTGGCGCGAACTCGAGCTTCCGACCGGTCGCATGTTCGAAACATGCTGCCGAACCGTCCTGGGTCTTCTGCTCGCCCTTCTCGTCGGTGTAGACGAAGAGGCCGCCCTTGAAGTGTCCCTTCTTGTTCAGCGCTGCGTTCGCGGCCTCTCGCTGCGCGACGCTGAGATAGCCCTGCCCACTCGCACCACCGAACTGCAGAACCATGGTCTCCAACCCTTCGGGACGATCCTGCGGGCCGTAGTAGACGCTCTCCGGGAAGTAGGCGACCCATCCCTCGGACAACACCTTGTTTTCACCGTAGGGATAGTTTCCTTTGAGAACAAACCGGATCTGATCGAAGTTGTGGCGGTGACGCGGCGCGCGCCAGCCGCCGCCTCCGGCGCGCCCGATGTTCAGATCGTAGTTGATCGGAGAGCCCTCCTCGCCGATCAGCAAATGTTTCTGGGCGAGGACTCCCTCGCGCATGGTTCCGACGAGATCGGCATCTGTGCTCGAAGATAGAGACACCCGCATAGTCACCTCTCAATACCGCTGCGATTCTTGTACACCGGACTTGAAGCTCCGGGATCGAACACACTTAGCCCTCCGCTTGCCTTCACGAAAGCCTCGCCATTCCAGCGGTATAACCACGCGCTATATGTTGCGCCTGCTTCCTTGAAGTATGTCCTAGAGCTCTCGGCGGGCCATGTATATTTCAGTCGCGCACAACTAGTAGCGCCCTGGTTTGGCTCTTCGCTCCTCTTAACGAGCGCTAACGTCTTCTCGCGACGGTACCGAAAATGGCTTCAGAAACGGGTCGAGTTCGCAACAACGTCAGGGAGAAGCTGGCGAGAGACCAGACCGTCTATTCCATGACCGTTCGTTTGGTGCGAAGCATTGAGATCGCCAGCATCGCACGTACGGCCGGCTTCGATACGGTCTATATCGATCTGGAGCACAACGGCTTCTCGCTCGATACGGTGGGCCAGATCTGCATGGCCTGTATCGGCCTGGAGATCGCGCCGTTCGTCCGCGTGCCAAGCATCGATCCCGCTTTCATTGCCCGCGTGCTCGACTGTGGCGCGCTCGGCATCATCGCGCCGCACCTGGAATCGGCCGAAGATGCACGATCCATCTTACGTGCGGTCAAATATCCGCCCATCGGAAACAGATCGTTGGCGGGTCTCCTCCCGCAATTGCATTTCCATGTAATGCCAGCAGCTGAGAGCAGCCGGCAGCTCAACGATGCGACGATGATCATCGGCATGATCGAGTCCCCGGAGGGACTGGCTGCCGTCGACGAGATCGCCGCTGTTGACGGCGTGGACATTCTGCTCGTGGGGACCAACGACCTCTGTAGCGCGCTCGGCGTGCCCGGGCAGATCGATCACCCCCTCGTCCGCGAGGCCTACGAGCGCTGCCTCAAGGCATGTCGGGACCATCGCAAGATTCTCGGTGTCGGCGGGCTCGGCTCGCGTCCGGACATGATCAAGGAGTTAGTCGCGCTCGGTGCTCGCTACGTGTCGACCGGGAACGATCTTTCTTTCCTCATCGGCGCCGCGACCCAGAACCGTCGGCAGTTCGCTTAGCCCGACTTTTCCCGCGTGGCGGTCTTGCGTCGACCATCCTAACTGCAACAAGAGAGTTTGAATATGGACGCCAAGACCTCCATTCACGCGCCAGCCGATTCCGGAGTTCCGGCTCAGGCCCGAGACTTCAGCGTGGCGAATCGCATCGTTCTCGTCACTGGCGCCGGTCAAGGCATCGGGCGTGAACTGGCAAGACAGTTCGCTGCCGCTGGAGCTGTCGCAGTGGTGGCTGATCTCAACGTGGCTAAGGCCGAAGCCGTCCAGCGGGAGATCGAGATCGCGGGAGGAAAGGCCAAAGCCGTCCATGTAGACGTGGCAGATCGCAGCTCGGTGAATCACGTGGTGCAAACCGTCTGCGAGAGCTACGGACGCATCGATGTGCTGATAAACAACGCGGCCATCTTTGCGACCCTCAACAAAGTCCCGTTCGATCAGATCCCGTTCGAGGAATGGGAACGGGTCCTGCGCGTGAACATAACCGGCACCTATCTTTGCGCCTGCGCCGTCGCGCCGACGATGCGCCAGGCCGGTTGGGGCCGGATCATCAACATATCCTCCGATGCCGTGCCCCGCGGTGTCGCCAACTATCTTCACTACGTCACCTCGAAGTCGGCGATCATCGGCATGACCAATTCCCTGGCCCGCGAACTTGGTCCGTTCGGCATCACCGTCAATTGTATTCGCCCGGGCGCGACGGCGACCGAGGTGGACCGTACGCACAATCCGAGCGCGGATTTCCGGCAGAGGGTCCTTGGAGAGCAGTGCCTTCCGCGAGGTCAAGTGCCGGAGGACTTGGCCGGCGTCATCATGTTCCTGTCCACGCAGGCCGCCGGCTTCATCACGGGGCAGACGATCGCCGCGGACGGCGGCTTGACTCACAGCCACTGAGCGCCTGGCATCACAGAGTCTCATCGGAGTAAGGGCAAAGTCGCACATGGAACAATACCGGAAATTCTACATCGGGGGCGATTGGACTGACCCCGTCAGCTCACAGACGGCTCAACTTATTGATCCGACAACCGAGACGGCGTTCGCGACGGTCGGCATGGGGACGGCTGCTGACGTGGATCGCGCGGTGGCGGCCGCCCGGGAAGCTTTTGCGGAATTCAGCATATCCCCTGTCGCAGAGCGGATCGCGCTGTTCGATCGCATCCAGGCGGCTTACGCCGCACGCCAGTCAGACCTCGCCGACGTGATCGCACGCGAAATGGGCTCGCCGAAAAGCGCGACAGTACAGACGCTGGGCCCGATCGAGCATTGGAAGGAAGCTGCCAGAGTCCTGCGGGAGTATCCGTTTGAACGGCGCATCGGAAATTCCATCATCCGGAGAGAGGCGATCGGCGTCTGCGCTCTGATCTCGCCGTGGAATTGGCCGGTCCAAACCCCGGTCACCAAGATCGCGTACGCACTTGCGGCCGGTTGCACCATCGTCTTCAAGCCCAGCGAGTATTCGCCCCTGAGCGCGATCGTCCTTGCCGAGATCCTCGATGCTGCGGGCGTTCCAAAAGGCGTATTCAACCTGGTGAACGGCGACGGCGCCCAGGTCGGAGAAGCGCTGTGCCGCCATCCCGAGGTCGATATGATCTCGTTTACCGGCTCAACCCGGGCTGGCATTCTCGTCGCTGCCGCTGCCGCGGGTACCGTCAAGCGCGTCGCGCAGGAGCTCGGCGGAAAATCGGCGAATGTGGTGCTGCGCGACGCCGACCTCGAAGCCGCAGCACGCTGGAACATCGCGCGCGGCTTCTTCAACGCGGGGCAGTCCTGCCACGCACCTAGCCGGATCCTAGTGCATCGCAGCCAGATGGACGAGATCAGCGGCCATCTGGCCCGCGAAGCCGCCAAGGTAAGGATCGGCAATCCGAGGGCTCCGGATACGATGATGGGGCCAGTGGTCAACCGCACGCAGTTCGAACGGATCCAGCGCTACATCCAGACCGGACTCGACGAGGGTGCACGGCTCGTCTGTGGCGGACCTGGGCGGCCGGAAGGCGTGGAGCGAGGATATTTCGTCAGACCAACCGTATTCTCGGAGGTGACGCCGACGATGACGATCGCGCGGGAAGAGATCTTCGGACCAGTGCTTGCCGTCCTCCCTTATGACGACGACGAGGAAGCCGTCGGCATTGCCAATGGAACGCCCTATGGGCTTGGCGGCTACGTGTTCTCCTCTGACCGCGAGAAAGGTTTGGCCGTCAGTCGCAGATTGCGGACCGGGCGCATCTTCTTCAACGGGGCCGCGGGCACCGTGGCGGCCCCCATGGGCGGCTACAAGCAGTCGGGCAACGGGCGAGAAATGGGCGTTTTCGGTCTTGAGGAATATCTCGAGGTGAAGGCGATGTTCGGCTTTGAGAAAGAGGCCACCACGCTTCCGCCTTTCTAGGCTGATCGATATCCTAGTGGGAAGGGATACAGGCGGTGCTGCCGCCGTCAACGGGGATCACCGCACCGGTGACGAAGCTGGCGTCGTCGCATAGGAGGAACACGATCACCGCCGCGATCTCGTCCGGATCCGCTTCGCGGCCGATCGGATGTGCGGCACGGATGCGCCGCACATTCTCGGGATCCTGGAACATGTAGTCCGTGAAAGGCGTCCGCGTCATGCCCGGAGCGACTGCGTTAACCCGGACCTTGTACTTGCCCAGTTCAGCACCCATCGTCCGCGTGATGCCGGACACGGCGAATTTCGAGGCGACATAGCTCAACCGGTTGGGAACACCCATCAGACCCGCCCCCGACGAGATGTTAACGATCGACCGCGACGCCTTCTCACCCTCATAGACGTCCTCAATGGCAAGACGCGCGAAGGCTTGGCACATGTTGACCGTGCCCTCGACATTGACAGCCATGACTTGCTGCCAAGCGTCTTTCTCGACGTCGAGAACGCTGCCGACCCCGCGGATGCCAGCGCAATTGATCAGACCGTGAAGCCTGCCGAAGCGTTGCTGTGCGGTCGCAAAGAACGCTCCGACCTGGTCCCGATCAGCGACGTCGAGTGCCGCGCTGAAAGCACGATCACCGACGTTGAATTCCGCGAGCACATTGTCCACGCAATCCTGCTGCAAGTCGAGAGCCGCAACCTGCGCTCCTTCTCCGATCAGCCTCCGCACGCAGGCTGCGCCTATTCCGCTGCCCGCGCCCGTCACCAGAACTGCCTTCCCTTCCAAACGTCCCATGGTCTTTCCCCGTCAGCCGAGCTTGATGTCGAGGCTGCGAATGAGGGGTTGCCAGATGGCCTTATCCTCTTGCCAGCGCTTGGCGAAGAATTCCGGATCACTCTGGGGCATGTCCAGACCAAGGTCCTCGTAGCGTTTCTTGACGAGCGGTTCCGACAAGCCGCGCGCGAGACCGTCTGACAAGATCTTCACGACTGCATCCGGCGTCTTGCGCGGGACGATCACACCTTGCCATGCACCCGCACTGAATCCCGGCAGGCCCTGCTCCGCCATGGTCGGCACGTCCGGAAGCGCCGGAAGGCGCGACTGAGAGAGCGTGCCCAGAGCACGAATAAGTCCACCTTTGATCGCTTCCGCGGCGGTCGTGTAATCGATGATGATGCTCGGCACGACGCCGGCGAGGACATCAGTCAGCGCCGGTGCCATTCCACGATAAGGGACATGAGTGAGGCGCACGTTCGCGTCGCGCGCCAACCGTTCCATCGCGAGATGAAGCGGGCTGCCGATACCCGGACTCGCATAGATGACCGGGTCTTTAGCAGTCCTCGCCTTCTCCAAATACTCCGTCCCGGAGCGGAGCGGTGAGCTCGCCGGCACAGCTAGCAACAAGTTGATACCGGCATAGAGCCCAACGGGACGAAAGTCCCTGTCGGGATCATACTTGAGATCGTTGTAGAGAACCGGATTGTAGATGAGAGTACCGTTATCGGCTCCCATGATGGTCGAGCCATCAGGCGCGGCGCCCGCCAGCGCGGTCGCCGCGATGGCGCTGCCTGCTCCCGGCCGGTTGTCGACGATCACCGTCTGGCCAAGGCTGGCTGCCAGCGAAGGACTCAGTAGACGAGCGAGTGCATCGGTTGATCCACCCGGGGGATAGCCGACGATCCAGCGTATCGGCCTTTCAATCAGGGCTGCCCGCGCGGATGTCGATGCCGCACAGAGCGCCATTCCGGCAGCCAAGAGCTGGCGCCGCGTCAATCCTTCTCTTGTCACGACTCTCCTCCCGTTCAAAAATATTGGCGTCCGCCCGGGGTTGCTGGATTTGCTGCCAGGGGCACTTCGGCCGGTTAGATGCCGCCGTGCCTTCACGTCTCTTCAATGAACGCGTTTTGCTCGCAGCTTCTATCTTCTTCGCAGGACTACGGCGCCGGCTCGCCGCAAAAATCAAGGACGAGGTGACCAATCCATATAACGTCACCTTATAGCTCGGGCACAGATGCTGGCCGCGCCTACGTCCGCATGCCCCGGCTGATAACTCCCGCCTATATGGTCTGCCTGAGCAGTATTGAGGTAGGTCGAGCTCGGATATAGCGTGAAGCATGCGAAGTGCACCGACCGGCCAGAAATCGCGCCGGCTCGCAGGAACGCGCGCCAAGGGGATGTTGGATATGCCTTACGTCATCACATGGTTTCAGAACGAAGGAACGTCGGAAGCCAGAAAGAACTTGCGGCCCATACACTTGGATCACATCATCAACAATTCGCACCGGATCATTGCCAGCGGCGGCCTGTTTTCTGACGACGGTCAAGACTACAACGGCGGCTTGGTCATTCTGGATACTGACGCGAGGCAGGAAGCAATCGACTTTATCGAGAGCGACCCTTTCTTCATCAACCGCATTTTTAGTTCGTACACGATCAATCGCTGGAAGAAGGCGATCTTCGACTACCAGCGAATCAGCATTTAGAATTGTCGGACCCAAGTTAGCGCAACCGCGCGCCGTCAGACTGCCGCCGCGATCGCTTTCGAATGGCTTGGGGTATGATCTCTTTTCCAATACCGTCGCCAGCGATGACCGCAGCCACGCTGTGCAAGCGCTCGGCTGTCCTCCCGAGCAGGACTCCACTGGCAGCGGATAATCAGATGCTGGAAGCGGCGCCTCTAGCCGTCATAGAGGCCGGCTGATCGCGCCCGCTGCGCAGCGAGGCCGATGATCAGGTCCAAAGTCGGGCTCGATATCTTGGCCAGACGAGCCAGGTCGAGTGGCACCCGCAGCATGGCATCGACTTCCATCGGTCGACCGCGCTCCAGGTCTTGCAGAATGCTCTGCTTGTGTGTCGAGACCGATAGACGTGCCATGCCGCCCTCCGGATCCCCCGGATCACAACCGAGAGCTTTCGCGATGGCAGCACCTTCACGCGCCATCAGGACGGCGGCTGCCGACACCGCAGGTTCTGAGAGAGCCTCCCTCATTGCAGAACCGGTCAGGATCGCAAGTGCTCCTCCCGTGAGGTTCATGAGAAGCTTGGACCAGATCGCGTCTCGAATCCTCGGCGTCACCTCGGCCTCGAGGCCACTGGCCGTCATTGCGTCGGCCAGCGACTGAAGCCGCCGATCAGCCTTGCCGTCGGGACGTCCAAGGATCAGGCGATTGCGGGGATTCTCGGCGTGAATTACGCCCGGGGCGGTGACGGTACAGGCAGTATAAGCGACGGCGCCCACTGCCCGTTCGGGACCAACAGTCCGCCAGAGGATGCCATCAAGGTCGATGCGCGGCAATCTGGTGCCGTCGAGGGGACCACCGTGAGCGTGGAAATACCACCACGGGATTCCGTTCATGGCGAACACCACCATCGTATCGTCTCGCAGCAGCGCGGCGATCCCTTCTGCCGCTTGCGGAAGTGACGGCGCCTTGAGCGCCACGATCACCACATCCTGCGGTCCAAGCGTTTTAGGGATGTCGGTTGCATGCGGCCGGCTGTGAAGGATGCCCTCTTTCGTTTCCACGCGCAGCCCGTTCTTCTCAATGGCAGCTAGATGCGCTCCTCGCGCGACGAGGGAGACGTTCACGCCGGCTTTGGCAAGCCTGCCAGCAAGGTGCCCGCCGACTGCCCCCGCCCCGTATACGCAAACCTTCATCCTCTGGACCTCCAAGTCATGGCGTTAAGCCAGTGGGCGACGTGGTACTCTGGCGCCTGCAGCGCGGCGCTTTCCGTAAACGGCGCTCCGCCGTCACGTCCTCGCCTCCACTGGGTTTTCAGCATGAACGTTCGGAAGGAGGCGCTTGCCTCGGAGCGAAAGGACGACGTTGATCACAACCACGACAGCGATGATGCCCAGAAGCGATGCAGAGATCGGCTGCTGGATGAATGTTGCGAAACTCCCGCGGCTGATGACCATCGCCCGGCGGAAGTTCTCCTCCAGCATCGGACCGAGGACGAAACCGAGCATTAGCGGCGCCGGATCCAGCTGGAGCCGCATCAGAACGTAGCCAATAAATCCGAAAACAGCCGTAACGAGGATATCGTCAAGGTTGTTGTTGACGCTGAACGTGCCGACGCAGCAGAAAAAGAGAATGGACGGAACGAGGACAGTGTAGGGCACCTTAAAGACGGACAGCCAGATCCGGACGAGCGGCACGTTAAGGAGCAGAAGAAAGCAGTTTCCGACCCACATGCTCGCGACCAGCCCCCAGAACAGATCCGGGTGCTTTGCGATCATGTTCGGTCCAGGCTGAATCCCCTTGATGATGAACGCTGCCATCATCAGTGCCATGACAGCATTCTCGGGGATACCGATGCTCATCAGGGGAATGAAACTGGTTCGGGCCGCGGCCTCGTCGGCTGCAGCCTGCCCCGCAACTCCCTCGATGGCTCCCGAGCCGATCTCGTTCCTGTACTTGCTCACCTTCTTGTCGAGCCCGTAGGCGGCGAATTGCGCAATGACGGGACCTCCGCCGGGCAAAATGCCCAGTACAGAACCGACGACACTGCCGCGCAGCGCGCTCGGAATGATCCGCTTGAACTCCGCCCAGGTCGGGATCAGCTGGATCTTGCCGTTGAATGGCGTTCGCTCGTCCCGCGCATCGAGGTTCTTGGTGATCTCGGCGATGCCGAAGCATCCGAGCGCAATGCTCACGACGCTCACACCATCATAGAGTGATGGCAGGTCGAAGGTGAAGCGTTGAACCCCGGTCTCGAGATCGGTGCCGATCTGCCCGAAGAGCACGCCGAGCATGCACATCATCAGGCCGTTCACGAGGCTGTCCGTAGTCACGAAGCTGACGCAGAAGAACCCCAGCAGCATCAAAGCGCAATAATCGGCCGGGCCGAACAGGAAAGCGACCTGTCCCAAAGTCGGCGCCAAACAGGCCAGCACAACGAGCGCCACCGTGCCTCCGATGAAGCTCGAGACGCCGGCGGTGAAGAGCGCCAGGCCCGTTCTTCCCTTGAGCGTCATCTGGTATCCGTCGATACAAGCCACGATGCTGCTTGCGTGCGGGATCTTCATGGTGATCGCGCTGACGCTGTCCCCGTACTGGGCGCCGTAGTAGATGCCCGCCAGCATGATCAGCGCGCCACCCGTCGGAATCGAATAAGTCAACGGCAGAAGCAGGCTGATCGTGGCGAGGGGACCGAGCCCCGGAAGCAGCCCGACCAGTGTTCCGACCACACAGCCGATCGCGCAGTAGAGAAGATTGGCCGGCGTGAGGGCGTGCTCGAATCCGAAAGCGAGGTTCTGAAGGATATCCATTAGATCAGCCGCAGATTGAGCCCGAGGATTCTTTCGAAAATCAACGCCACAGCGGTCAGGCCAATCGAGATCTGGACGTTGCGCTTCCAAGAATAGGTCTGCGCCACAAAGCCTACGATGAAGACCATGAGGATAATCCCGAGAAGCATGTTTACGAACCGCGAAGCAGCGACAAACAGCACCAAGCCCCCGAGGATCAGGGCGATGTTCTTGATGTCGAAGTGTAAGGGCACTGCCCCCGCGAGGCGCGACTGGGCGATGGAGATCAGGGAGAGGACGAACAAGAGCCCGCTCACGATCAGAGGAAACATTCCAGGGCCGCAGCGAGCCATGTCTCCAACTGGATAGCGCAGCGCGCTAGAGGCAAAAAGAGGGCTACCGCCATCGTAAAGAGCCCGCGTACAAGGTTCGCATTGGTCATTTCGGTCCCTTTGGTCGTGACATGGCCGTTACCCGACCGTTCTCGTTGTGCCTTGACTGAAGCTTACAGCCGCGCCGGCTTATTACTGATCAATGAGCGATGCTCCGGACAAAAACCACAGCTAATGCAGCCATTGGCCTTGTAGATATAACGCGTGGCTATATCCAACGCCGCTCGCGGCCTGCGGTCTGCGGTCAGTTGGTGTATCGAAACGATAGCGGACGAGGCGCCTCACCAGAACGGCGTCCAGTTGAGGAGGGAATCCGATGATATCGCGCAGGACTTTTGTGCTGGCTGGTGCGGTGAGCCTAGGAGGGCTCGCGTCGGGTTTGCCCGGGTATGCTCAAAGGGCTTATCCCAACCGCGTCATCAGGATCGTGGTCGCGAACCCGCCTGGCGGTGACGACGACACGCTGAGCCGATTTATCTCCGAGGCCATCGCGCCCGACCTGGGGCGGCCCTTGATCGTCGAAAACCGGGGCGGCGCTGCAACCACCATCGGAGCTGTCGCCGTCTCGCTGGCTGCGCCGGACGGATACACCCTGTTGTGCCTCCATACAGCGGCACTGGTTCAGACAGTGCTGCGTGAAAATCTCAAATACAGCCTCAAGAGTTTCACACCGATCATCAAGATCGGCGGATATCCTATGGCCCTCGTTGTGCCAGCCGCTTCAAAAATCAGGACGATCGACGACGTCAAGGCAATCGCCACAACAAAGGACGGCATTGCGTACGCGACCGCTGGCGCTGGCACGATGGCTCACCTTACGACCGTGCGCTTCCTGAAGGCCATCGGCGGACACGGCCTCCACGTTACCTACAAGAACAACCCCGAAGGCATGCAGTCGCTGGTTGGAGGTTACACGCAGATGATGTTTGTTTCTGCCCGTGAGGGGGCGAACCTCCAGGGAGAAGGGCTCTTGCGTGTGCTTGCCACGACTTCCAGCGAAAGGACCAACAACCTGCCCGACGTTGCCACCATGCGGGAGCTCGGTTTTCCGGAGATCGACTCGCAACTCTGGTACAGCTATGCCGCTCCGGCAGGTACGCCGCCGGCCATCGTGTCGCGCCTTGCGGAAGCGATCCGGAAAGCCGTTCAATCGCAGAGCTTCAAGGATCGCTTCCAACCCCTGTCGTTCCAGACGGATATCCTCACCGACGACGATCTCGATCAGTTCTTGGCCCGTGAAGCGGCGCGATGGAAAGAGGTCGTCGTTGAGAACAACATCCGGTCTCTGGATTAGGCTTCGGATATCGCTTGAAGCGCCTCGCCACTGCTGCAGGCGCAAACGCCACAGTGGCTGCGCTGGGAATGTCGCGCTCGAAAAAGCGCGCGCCGCTGTCGCACGATGGGTATGACGATGTCGGGCACCTGCATCAATTCTGCAATGTGCTCGGCGGCCGCTCAAGGCGCCAAGTGTTTGCTCGCTGCACCGCGATTCGGCCCACGCTCGTCACTTCGGATCGAATGAGCCCGAAAGTAGCCAGTTACGTTTTGATGCTACAATAATGCACCCTCGCTAATCGCAACTGATCCAGGATCCTAAATGGAGTTCAAGACAGCTCCGGGTTCGTCTCGCCGCAAAAGCCGTAATCATAGCGTGCTGGCAGGTTTGGAATTCCCGCTCTGGGTCAGCTGGGCCGCCGCCTTTCGGCATACCCGGGAGATGCGGGTTCCGCGCTAAGGCGGTGTTTGCTCCACGATCTTCGCGGCGTCCTTTATGTCGGCGCGACCGGCAATCTCAACCGGCGTTTCCATCAGCATTATTGGCTGACCGAGGATGAGCTTCTCGCCGAGGCGATGCGCCGTCCATTAGGCGAGACTCAAAAGGGACGTCACCAGTCCTGGCGCGTTGAAGCCGTTGTTGAAGAATATCAGGGATGTCCCTCTGCAAAGAAAAATGATTGGATGGCCTTCCCGAACCTCTTCATAAGCCGCGGCGGAGGCTCAGGCTATACGCTCTTAAACGACGTACGTTGAAAGGCCACGAACGATCGGGCGAAAGCGACCGAATTCGCGGAAACCCGAAGATCGCGCATGTTGGGCGCGGACATCGCACAATCCTTTACGCGCAGCAGGGAGCGGCACCGCCCGTCAAACCGGCAACGGCCCGGTCTGCCGATTCATGAACTGCAGCCTTGCCGCTTGCTTGCTGCTGGCAGTCACAGCCTCCCAATCATGTGCAGCGATCGCTTCAGGCCTCAGCATCCACGAACCGCCGACGCAGATCGCGTTGGGAAGCGCGAGGTAGTTCGGGACAGTTTCAAGTGTCAGCCCGCCGGTCGGGCAAAACTGGAGCTGAGGTAGCGGCGACGCCAGCGCCTTCAAATAAGGGGCCCCGCCGGCGAGACTCGGCCGGGAAGAAATTTGCGAATTGATAACCGCGCTCGATCAGTGCCATGGCCTCGGAAGCACTGGCAATCCCGGGCAAAAGCGGCACGCCCAAGGCGCCCGCAGCGTTGAGCAGGGGGCCGTCGCGCCGGGCGACACTGCGAAGCGCGCGCCGGCTTCACGCGCCGCCTCCAGCTGACGAGCGCCGAGCACTGTGCCGGCACCGACAACCGCGCCCTCGACCTCAGCGACAATGATGCGGATGGCTTCGAGTGCGGCCTTCGTGCGCAGCGTGGCTTCGATGACGGACAGGCCGCCAGCCACCAGCGCACGCGCCAATGACGCGGCGTCGACCAGCTTTTCGATGACGACGACGGGAACGACGGGCGCGCGGCACGGAATGTCCTTGAGCCCTCTCTGCGGCACAAACGACGTCATGCGTTCAACCCTGAAAAGATGCTGGCACCGCGATCCGCCGCGCCGACGGACGCGCGTAATTGGGCGAAGAGCCTCGCGGCCAATTCCGGCATGCGAGGCCGACAGATCTTCGCTCGCAAGCGGACGGTCCGCCCATTCATCGGCAGACACCCGGACGGTCAGCGTTCCCGCGACCGCATCCAAGCGAATGACGTCGCCGTCGCGGATCCTGGCGATCGGGCCTCCGTCGAGCGCTTCTGGCGTGAGATGGATCGCAGCAGGCACCTTGCCCGACGCGCCAGACATCCGGCCATCGGTGACGAGCGCGACCTTGAAGCCGCGATCCTGCAGGATGCCGAGCGGCGGCATCAGCTTGTGCAGCTCCGGCATGCCGATCGCACGCGGGCCCTGAAAGCGGATGACGGCGACGAAATCGCGTTCGAGCGTTCCGGCCTTGAAGGCAGCCTGCAACTCCTCCTGTGAATGGAACACCAGCGCCGGCGCCTCGACGACATGCCTTTCGGGCGCGATCGCTGAGGTCTTGATCACCGCCCTGCCAAGATCGCCTTCGAGGATCTTCAAGCCGCCGGTGGGGCTGAAGGGCCGCTCGACGCCACGCAGGATCGCATCGTCGGCGCTCGTCGCCGGTCCTTCTCGCCAAACGAGAGCGCCGGCGTTGCTGATGATCGGCTCTTGGCGGTACGACGCCAATGTCCCGCCGAAAATAGTTGCGGCGTCTGCGTGCAAGAGACCCGCGTCGAGCAACTCGCCGATGACGAAGACCGTGCCGCCGGCGGCATGAAACTGGTTCACGTCGGCCTGGCCATTCGGATAAACGCGCGCCAGCAGAGGTGTGATTTCAGCAATCTGCTCGAAATCGCGCAGGGACAGCGTCACTCCCGCGGCCGCCGCCATGGCGACGAGATGGATCACGGCGTTGGTCGAGCCGCCTGTCGCGGCGAGGCCCGCCATCGCGTTGACGAAGGAGCGCTCGTCGATCATGCGGCCAACGGGCAGGAACTGCGCGTCCAATGCGCTGTGCCCGATGACCTGCCGTACGGCTGCCCTGGTCAGGGCCTGACGCAAGGGCAAATCCGGATTGACGAAGGATGCGCCTGGTAGCTGCAGACCCATGAATTCCAGGAGCATCTGATTGGTGTTGGCTGTGCCGTAGAATGTGCAGGTGCCCGGCGCGTGATAGGATCGCGCCTCGACTTCCAAGAGAGCGGTGCGATCCACCTTGCCCTCGGCGAAGAGCTGGCGAACACGGTTCTTCTCGGCGTTGGGAACGCCTGACGGCATCGGTCCTGCGGGAATGAAGATCGCAGGCAAATGCCCGAACGACAAAGCGCCGATGACAAGGCCGGGAACGATTTTGTCGCAGATGCCGAGGAGCGCGACCGCATCGAAGGTTTGGTGCGACAAGGCGACTGCGGTGGAGAGCGCAATGACGTCGCGAGAGAACAGGGACAACTCCATCCCGGCCTCGCCCTGGGTGATCCCGTCGCACATGGCGGGAACGCCACCCGCGACCTGAGCGGTCGCGCCGATCGCGCGCGCCTCGGAGCGGATCAGCTCCGGATAATGCTCATAGGGTTTGTGAGCCGAGAGCATATCATTGTAGGCGGTGACGATGCCCAGATTCGGTGTCACGCCCCGCCGCAACGCATCCTTGTCGCCTGCAGCGCAGGCGGCAAAACCATGCGCCTGATTGGCGCAGCCCAAACGCCGGCGCTGAGGCGCGGCGGACGCTGCGCTCGCGATGCGATCGAGATAGCGCGATCGCGCGTCCCGGCTGCGCCGGACGATCGCCTCGGTGACCTCGCCCAGTCTCTCGTTCAAAATGGCCATGCGTCGTCCTCAATCTCTTGCGTGGAGTATTCCAAGCTCAACGTCGCACTTGCGCGGAAGGCTAAGCGCCAGCGATTTCGTCAGGCTTCGTTACGCCCAGTCGCCGTCCTCGACCCACGTCCGGCCATCGCGCTCGATAAGCGCGATGGCCGCTGAGGAGCCCCAACTGCCGGCGACATACGGGCGAGGCGGCTCTTTCGAGATCCGACCAGGCCTGGCGGATTGGATCGATGAACGCCCAGGCCGCCGCGACTTCGTCGCGCCGCATGAACAAGGTGGCATTGCCGCGGATCACGTCCATCAGCAGCCGCTCATAAGCCTCGGGCGCATGGCCGCCGAAGGCTTTCGAGAAGCTCATGTCGAGCGATACATGCTGAAGTCGGAATCCACCCGGTCCCGGCTCCTTGATCATCAGCCAGAGCTTGATACCTTCATCGGGTTGCAGGCGGATGACGAGCTTGGTCTGATGCACCCTGCCCGCACTCGCCGCAAACAGCGCATGCGGAGCCTTGCGAAAGGTGACGACGATCTCGGAAATGCGTTCGGGCAATCGCTTGCCGGTCCGCAGATAGAAGGGCACGCCGGCCCAGCGCCAGTTCTCGATTTCGAGCTTCAATGCCACAAAGGTCTCGGTGACGCTGTCGGGATCTCCGACTTCCTCGGCATAACCGCGCACCGCTTCGCCAAACGCCGCGCCTGCGCGATATTGCCCCCGCACCGTCCGCTCGGCGGCATTGCTCGGGTCGATCCTCAGCAACGACTGCAGCACCTTGCGCTTTTCGTCGCGCACCGCATCGGCCGTTAGCGAGGCCGGTGGCTCCATCGCGACGAGACACAGCAATTGCAGGAGATGGTTCTGCACCATGTCACGCAGCGCTCCCGACTTGTCGTAATAGCCGGCGCGGCTCTCGACGCCGATGCTTTCGGAGACCGTAATCTGGATGTGGTCGATATGACCCGAGTTCCAGAGCGGCTCGAACAAGGCGTTGGCGAAACGCAGCGCCATGAGATTCTGCACCGTCTCCTTGCCGAGATAATGGTCGATGCGGAAAATCTGGCTTTCAGCGAACACTGCGCCGAGAGCGTCGTTGATCTCGGCGGCCGACGCGCCGTCCTTGCCGATCGGCTTCTCGACGATCACGCGCGCCGCGCCCGTGATCAACTCATGCGCCGAAAGCCGATCGGCAATTTTTCCGAACAGGTCGGGTGACGTGGCCAAATAGAACGCGCGAACGCGCGCGGGATCGTTACCCAGAGCAGCTTTGAGGTTCCCCCAACCGAGATCGCCGCCAGCGTCCACGATGACGTAATCCAAGAGATCGACGAAGCCTGCGAGCGCGTCGGAATTGGAAGCGCGGTCTGGATCGAAGCGCTGCAGGGCATCGCCGACGGCGGCAGCGAATTCCTGCCGGGTCATCCGCTGCCGCGATACGGCAATGAGGCGCGTTCCCGGCGAAAGCTGCCCCTCATGATGACGGCGAAATAGCGCCGGATAGAGCTTGCGGTAGGACAGATCGCCGGTCCCGCCAAACACCACGAGATCGAACGGTTCGACTTGAAGAGCTTGCGTGATCATTTTCAAGAAAGCTGTCCCATGATTCGCTGCGATCAGACTGCACTCGTCATCCGTGGAGCGGGCTCGACGTCGCGGAGTTGCCGCGATCTGCCCCGGGCTCGCCCTCCTCGCAAAGACGCCTCCGGCTTTCGCGCTCGATCCATGAGCAAAATGTCCGGCTTAACGTCGCCGGAGGCCTAAAGCCAAAGGCAACGGTCGATTTAACTTTCCCACCGGCACGCTGCCCTGTCAATAACTAAATCATTTTGAGTTATTAATTGATCTTGCGCTTAGGCCATGCTAAGCGCCGGATGGATTGCGAAAGACACATTTCGCTCCCCTCGGAGCCGGATTCGAGAGTTTGCGCATGTCTTCGACAGCCCCGATGACCCCCGAAGGCGCCGTGGCGCCCCTGGCCAGGGAGCGATCCCGCGGCACCAATCTGATTGGCGTTCGCGCTTATAACGAGCGGCTTGTTCTCTCCCTCGTCCGCCGGCTTTCGAGTCTACCAAAGTCCGAAATCGCGAGGTTAAGCGGCCTCTCGGCCCAGACCGCCTCCGTCATCGTTAAGGCGCTGGAGTCGGAGGGATTGCTGCTTCGGATGGAACCCAATCGCGGCCGCGTCGGGCAGCCCTCGGTCCCCCTGAAGCTCAACCCCGACGGAGCCTACGCGTTCGGCCTGCACATCGGCCGGCGCACCGCGAACCTCATGCTGATGGACTTCGTCGGATCGGTGCGCGATCAGATTCACTATTCCTTCGCTTACCCGGACGTCGGCGATCTCCTGAGATTCACCGCCGACAGCCTCGCTGAGCTGACCGGAAAGCTCAGCGGCGCACAGCAGCGGCGGATCGCCGGTCTGGGCGTCGCCGTCCCCTTTGAATTGTGGAATTGGCGCAGTGAAGTCGGTGCACCTCATGCTTCGCTCGAACACTGGCGCAACTGCAATCTGCAAGCCGAGCTGGAATCTCTTAGCGGCCTGTCCGTTTCGATTTCGAATGATGCAACAGCCGCCTGCGGCGCCGAGCTGACTTTCGGCAGGGGCCGCGAATATGAAGATTTCCTCTATTTCTTCGTCGGCTATTTTGCCGGCGGCGGCGTCGTTCTCAATGGCGAGCTTTATTCGGGACGTCAGGGAAACGCTGGCGCGCTGGGCTCGATGCCAGTCCTCATCACAAACAGAGATACCGGCATTACCGAAAGGCGGCAACTGATTCATTCGGCGTCGCTGCACAGCTTGGAAAGACGTCTTGTTGTCGCCAATCTTGATCCTGTCGTCTTCTTCAGATCACAGGCTTGGGAAAGTCTCGGTTCAATTCTCGATGACTGGCTTGAAGAGGCGTCGGATAGCCTCGCGCAAGCCATTGTCGCATCGGCATCTGTACTCGATTTCAATCAGGTGATCATCGACGGCGGCTTTACACCTGAGGTGAGGCAGCGGCTCGTCGAGCTTGTACGCGAGAAGGCTAGTGTCTCGGATCTGCAAGGGCTTTCACCTTTCGAGATAGGCGAAGGCTCGATTGGGGCCAACGCCCGCACGATGGGCGCCGCAAGCCTTCCCTTCTTCGCCCGCTTTCTCCTCGATCAGAATGTGCTCTTCAAAGGAGATAATTGATGCTGATGGTGGCAATCGCGAGCCGAGAAGACAGTCGGCAGTCCGTCGGTCGAATCGCACTATGGTTATCTGATCGTCTTTGAAGAGGTCACTCCATGATCCTTGTATGCGGCGAAGCACTGGTCGATTTGTTCGTCAGCGAAAATCGCGGTAGCGACCTGACCGCTCGGATCGCCTTGGGCGGCTCGCCGATGAATGTGGCCATTGGCCTCGCGCGGCTTGAGGAACGAGTCGCTTTTTGTGGTGGGGTTTCCTCTGACCGTTTCGGTGCGGCCCTTCGACGGCGGTTGCAATCGGAGCGCGTCGTCACCGATTTCGTCATCGGCTCCGACTGTTTGACGACAATTTCGGTCATCACAACCGATTCTTCTGGCCACCCAAGCTATTCATTTTACGGTGAAGGCAAGGCGGACCGGCAGATCGACTTCGCCATGTTACCGAATTCCCTGCCGGCTGAAGTTCAGGCGCTGACATTCGGATCCTATACGCTCGCTGTGGCGCCCGTTGCAGACTCCTATCTCGCGCTGGCTCGACGAGAAGCCAATCACAGAGTGATTTCTGTTGATCCCAATCTGCGCCCGACCGTCACGCCTGATCTCGATCATTGGGAAAAGCGCTTCGACGCCTTTCTGTCGCTTGCCGATATCGTCAAAGCGAGCGACGAAGACATCGCCCAGGCTTATGGCAAGCACGCCAGGATCGACGAGATCGTTGCCGGGTGGTTCGCGTCAGGCCCCTCGATCATTTTCGTCACTCACGGCAGCAATGGCGCGACCGGCTACTTGAGAAGCGGTGAGAAGCTCCCGGTCTCGGGAAAGCCAACCGACGTCGTTGATACGGTCGGCGCTGGAGACACATTCCACGCCGCGATTTTAAGCTACCTGAGCAAGACGGGAAAACTCAGCAAGAGAGGCGTTGCGGGTTTGACTGCGACTGATCTCGGTTATGCGATCGATTTCGCCGTCACCGCGGCCGCCATCACCTGTTCCCGCCATGGCGCGGAGCTGCCGAGGAGAGCAGAAGTCGAAGCGAAGATAAGCAGCTAAGCACGGACAACCAGACCATTTCTGGAGTACGAGATCTGGCAACATGGACCAAGGTGAATTGAGGTAATCGAGACACAGCTTTCGATTGAGCGCCACCGAGCCGAAAAGATTAGGTATGCCATCGACAGATCATCGCAACGACAGATCAACAGCTCAGTTCACAATTTGCCCTGTCAGCCCATCTCGAAACCGAGCATCGACGCCTGCTAACCTCGTCGAAACACCGCTTGCGTCCTTGTTTAGGCCCGGATCGCGTTGCCGCTCGCGTCGAAGCGGTGGATGCGCGCGGGATCCGGCACCAGCGACACGCGGTCGCCGGCATGCAGGCTCAATTCGCCGATGGAGCGCGCCGTCAGCACGCCGAGTGGCCCGGCGTCGACGTAGAGGAAGGTATCGCTGCCGAGATGCTCGGCGACCGCGATGGTGCCGAGCCAGCCGCCGGCACCGTCGCGCTCGATCTTGAGATGTTCCGGCCGCACGCCGATGGTGGTCGCGCCCTGCTGCGTGGCCGGGTCACCTGTCACCAGATTCATCTTCGGCGAGCCGATGAAGCCGGCGACGAAGAGATTCGCGGGCTTCTCGTACAGATCCAGCGGCGAGCCGTATTGCTCGATCTTGCCGCCATTGAGCACGACGATCTTGTCGGCCATGGTCATGGCCTCGACCTGATCATGGGTGACGTAGATCGCGGTGGTGCCGAGCTGCTTCTGCAGCCGCGTCACCTCGATGCGCATCTGCACGCGCAGGGCCGCATCGAGGTTCGACAGCGGCTCGTCGAACAGGAACGCCTTAGGCTCGCGCACGATGGCGCGCCCGATCGCGACGCGCTGGCGCTGGCCGCCGGAGAGCTCGCGGGGCTTGCGGTCGAGATAGGGCGTGAGGTTCAGCGTCGCGGCCGCGGCCTCGACCTTGCGGTTGGTCTCGTCCTTGGACAGGCCCGCCATCTTCAGGCCGAAGCCGATATTGCCGCGCACGCTCATATGTGGATAGAGCGCGTAGGACTGGAACACCATCGACAGCCCGCGCTTGGCGGGCGGCGTGTCGACGACGTTCTTGCCGTCGATCAAGATCTTGCCGCCGGAGACGTCCTCGAGCCCGGCGATCAGCCGCAACAACGTGGTCTTGCCGCAGCCGGACGGTCCGACGAACACCACAAAGGAGCCGTCGGCGATCTCGAGATCGGCGCCCTTGATGATGTGCACGGGGCCGAAGGACTTTTGCACGTCCTGAAGTGTAATCTGACCCATGATCCGGCAGCCCTTCTTACTTTACCGCGCCAAAGGTGAGCCCGCGCACGAGCTGCTTCTGGCTGAACCAACCGAGGACGAGAATGGGCGCGATCGCCAGCGTGGAGGCCGCCGACAATTTTGCCCAGAACAGCCCTTCCGGGCTCGAATAGGATGCGATGAACACGGTGAGCGGCGCGGCCTCCGAGGTCGACAAATTGAGCGTCCAGAACGCCTCGTTCCAGGCCAGGATCAGATTGAGCAGCAGGGTCGAGGCGAGGCCGGGGATCGCCATCGGCGTCAGCACATAGACGAGTCTCGCGGCCGATGGTGGCGCCGTCCATGCGCGCGGCCTCGAGGATGTCGCGCGGGATCTCCTTGAAATAGGTGAACAGCATCCAGATCACGATCGGCAAATTGCCGAGGCAGAGGATGAAGATCAGTCCGGCACGGGAATCGAGCAGGCCGAAGGTCCTGTAGATCAGGTAGATCGGCACCAGCACGCCGACCGGCGGCATCATCTTGGTCGAGAGCATCCAGAGCAGGATGTCCTTGGTGCGCTTGGTCGGCGAGAACGCCATTGACCATGCTGCGGGGATCGCGATCAACAGCGCGACCAGCGTCGAGCCGCCGGCGATCAGGATCGAGTTCAGCGCGTGGTGCAGGTAGTCGCTGCGCTCCTGCACGGTCGCATAGTTTTCCGTGGTCCAGTGGAAGAACAAGAAGGACGGCGGAATGGCAAAGGCCTCGAGACTCAGTCTTGAAACTCGCCAGCACCATCCACAGGATCGGGAAGAAGATCAGGAAGCCGAAGAACCAGGCTCCGATCGTCGATATCGCCACCCGCCGCGTCGTCGCGTTCCGCGCCATGGCCTCACGTCTCCAGATTGCGGCCGACGATGCGGACCAGGAAGAAGGCGACGACGTTGGCGATGACCACCGCGACGAGGCCGCCCGCCGACGCGGTGCCGACGTCGTACTGGATCAGGGCCTGCGAATAGATCAGGAACGCGATGTTGGTGGTCTGAAGGCCCGGGCCGCCACCCGTGGTGACGTAGATTTCCGCGAACACCGTCAGCAGGAAGATGGTCTCGATCAGGATCACCACGGTGATGGGCCGCGCCAGGTGCGGCAGCGTGATGTAGATGAAAGCCGAGAGCGCGCTGGCGCCATCCATCTCGGCCGCCTCCTTCTGCTCCTCGTCGAGCGATTGCAGCGCGGTGAGCAGGATCAGCGTCGCGAACGGCAGCCATTGCCAGGCCACGATCAGGATCACCGCGAGCAGCGGCGCGTCGGTGAACCAGTCGATCGGGGTCAACCCGAACAGCGAGGCAATCCAGGCAAACAGGCCGGACACCGGATGCATCAACAGGTTCTTCCAGACCAGCGCACTCACCGTCGGCATCACGAAGAACGGCGCGATCACCATCAGCCGGACGATGTTGAGGCCGATCACGGGCTGGTCGAGCAGCACCGCCAAGGGAATGCCGAGCAGGATGGTCAACGCCAGCACCGAGCCGACCAGCACGAGCGTGTTCTTGAAGCGAATCGAGGAAGGCGGGATCGGTGAGGAAGTAATGAAAATTCTCAAAACCAACGAACGCTTCAGAACCGGGATCGAGGAGGCTGTAATGCAGGGTCGAGAAATAGATCGTCAGCGCCAGCGGGACGATCATCCAGATGAACAGGAGCCCGACCGCCGGGGTCAGGAGCGACCGTGCAAGAAGCTGCGTCTGCCGGGTTGCCATCCTCGCCTCGCTCTTACGCGCTTGCAGTGCGTAGCGACGAAAAGCTGATCGACTCGCCGGGCGCCGCAGTCCTTGGCTCGTGGGTCGTGAAGTCCGACGCACCGGCATCGAAACGATCGATCAACTGTGCCAGTTCCTCGGTCTGGTGAGCCAGCGAGTACACCGCCACGGCGGGCTCTTCCACCATCGAGGCATTCCGTTGCGTCCCCTCATCTATGTGTCTCACCATTGTATTCGCTTGCCCAAGATTACTCTTGGGTTTCGGCGCTCCGAGGATGGCCGCAATCGCTCCGTTAAGCTGACTGACCTCGGAAACGATACGCTCTATCCCCTCACCTATTTCCAGTTCGCCCCTCTGCCGCACGCTCTTTTTTGAGGCTACGACAATGTCGTTGATCTCTTTTGAAGCTTGAGCAGATCGCTGCGACCGCCGCAGAAATTCCCAGGCGGGCACTGCGAATCCGCGCAGCCCTTCCACCCCTGCCCCCACAGCTTCAATACCGGCATTCAGAGTCGGCAGACCGGTCTGGAAAGCAATCTCGTCAACGGTCCAAATAGCCCGGCCGATCTCACTCGAGTAAGTCTCGATGTCGCTCATTGCCAGAATAGCTCGACGCACCGCGCTACCAACAACGATCATGTAGCTTCCTTCGGACGCGGACCATGGCTGGGCTGACATTTGCGAAGAGCGAGATCTCTATATCGCGACGGCGTCATTCCCCGTCGCTTTAAGAAGTTCCTGTTGAAGTTGGACAGATTGGAATAACCGACCTCGAAACAAATAGCTGAGACCGATTGGTGTGTTTCGGCTAAAAGCCGGCAAGCCCGGCCGAGACGCAACTCGGTCAAATAGTCTGTGAAGCTACGTCCCGAGTTTCTTTGAAAGAAGCGACTAAACGTACTTTCGGTCATGCCGGCCACTTTCGCCACTTCAGGAAGTGACAAGTCGTAAGCCATATGGTCGCATATGTAACTGCTACAACGCTGCATGATGTCGAGAGCCGAAGAGTTCAAATCGGGGAAGAAGCCCGGAGAAGAAAAAACCTTATAGGTGTCGGAGGTAGCCAATCGTTCGAGGAGATGCAGGAATTGATTCAATCGATCGAGACCTCTCGCGTTCCCCAAGTTCTCAAGCGCATCAGCGCCGATGCGGGCCGTATTTCCGTAAAACAGCAATCCTCTCAGCGCCAGCTCAAAAAGCTTATCCAACGCTCCAATCTCGGGGAGGTAGGCGCTCGCCTTTTTCAGCTTTTCGGGATCGAATTGAACGACGAGGTCTCTGGCGCTGACGGTCTCGCCGGAGCGAACGTGAGAGACCCAATTGTGGGGAAGGCCGCCGCCTACGATCGTCAGATGGCCCGGCGAGAATTCGCCAATGTAGTCGCCAATGAATGCCGTGCCGGTTGACTTGCGGATGAGATGGATCTCGAACTCCGGGTGAAAATTCCACACAGATCGTGCCCACGGGTAATCGTCGATCCGCCAGAGGAATGCCTCATTTTCCGCCGTCAGGACTTGCTCAAACCGAGGTCGAGCTTCTCTCGCCTTTCGGTCAACTTTGGCATTATTGAGGGTTCTTGCCATCGCCGCGGAGTTTCCATCTTTTCGCTCGAGCCAGCGCTTCAGTATCGGCATTCAAAAACAGCCTAGCCTCGATATCGCACTTGTTGAGCGAAGTCTGTCTACCTCAACTCATCCATTGCCCACCATCGACATTGAAGGTTTGCGACACGATATAATCGCTTTCCGAGTCTCGCCAGGAAAATGGCGCAACCGACCAGATCCTCCGGCTTTCCCATTCGGCCGTAAGGGACGCCGTCGCCGACACGACGCTTCTTTTCGCCTTTTGGCAGGCCCTCGTATTGGGCAAACAGCGCGTCGACGTGGTCCCAGTGCTCGCCGTCGACGACGCCTGGAGCAATGGCGTTTACATTGATCCCGTGCTTGATCAGGTTCAGGCCCGCCGATTGTGTGAGACTGATGACTGCAGCTTTGGTGGCGCAATATACCGACACCAGCGGCTCGCCGCGCCGGCCCGCCTGGCTCGCCATGTTGATTATCTTGCCGCCATTGCCAGTTGCGATCATAAGGCGGGCGACAGCTTGCATGGTGAAGAGCACGCCATGCACATTGACGCTGAAGAGCCTCTCATAGCTCGCGGGCGTGATGTCTACGAGTGGAGCGAGATCGAATAGAGCGGCGTTATTGACCAAAATGTCGATCTTGCCGGCTCTGTCCACGACCGAATCGACGCCGGCTCGAATCGAGCCAATATCGGCCACGTTCATGCGTACGGCGGAACAAGCGGGTCCAATTTCCGCAGCGGTCCGTTCCGCAGCGTTTACGTCGACATCCCCGATGAGGACGGTGGCGCCTTCCCGGACGTAGGCCTCCGCGAATGCCCGCCCAATGCCACGCGCCCCGCCCGTGATGAGCGCAACTCTATCCTTCAGCCTCATTGCCGGATTCTTCCTATTAATCGCAAACGTGGATTTCCGTTTGCTTCCTAAAGAGGCCGCCCGGCATGCCGGGCAGCCCAAGTGTGTGGACGCGACAGCGTCCCAGGGAGAATCGGACTATTTTATATAGCCGGCCTTGGTCATTTCGCGCATCGCGATGTTCTGGGCGGCGGCGAGAGCGTCGTCGGCCGAGCTGCTGCCGGCGAGAGCCCCCGAGAACTGTTGGCCGACCGCGGTCCCGATGCCCTGGAATTCCGGGATGGCGACGAACTGGATACCGACATAGGGGACTGGCTTGACGGTCGGATGGGCCGGATCTGCCGAGTTGATCGATTCCAGGGTGAGCTTGCTGAAAGGCGCGGCCTTCTGATACTCGGGATTCGCGTAGAGCGACTTGCGCGTGCCTGGGGGCACATTGGCCCAACCTTCCTTCGAAGCGACGAGTTCGAGATAATGCTTGCTGGTAGCCCAGGCGATGAACTTCTTCGCGGCTACGACCTTCTGCGAGCCCGCCGGCACCGCAAGCGACCAGGCCCAGAGCCAGTTGGCGTTCTTTCCAAGCCCGGTATTTGGCGCCAGCGCGAAGCCGACCTTGTCGGCGACCTTGGAATCCTTCGGATTGGTCACGAACGAAGCCGCGACGGTCGCATCGATCCACATACCGCACTTACCGGCGTTGAAGAGCGCGAGATTCTCATTGAACCCATTCGAAGAGGCGCCCGGAGGGCCGGCATCGTGCATCAGCTTGATATAGAAGCTCAGGGTGTTCTTCCATTCAGGCTGGTCGAACTGCGGGCGCCACTTCTCATCGAACCATCGGGCGCCGAACGAATTTGCCGTCGCCGAAAGAAAAGCCATGTTCTCGCCCCAGCCGGCCTTGCCACGCAGGCAGATGCCGTAGGTCTCGGACGTCTTGTTCGTGATCTTGCGTGCAGCGTCGGCGACGAAGTCCCATGTCGGGCTCTCCGGCATTTTGATGCCGGCCTTCTCAAAAAGATCTTTGCGATACATGATCATCGAGGATTCACCGTAGAACGGTGCAGCATAGAGCTTGCCATCGAGAGACAGTCCTGAGCGAATGGCCGGCAGGAGATCGTCGATGTCGTAGTCCGCGCCGAGATAGTCGAGCGGCACCAGCCAGTTCTTCTTGGCCCAGATCGGAACCTCATACGTGCCGATCGTCAGGACGTCGTACTGGCCGGACTTGGTGGCGATGTCGGTCGTCACTTTCTGACGCAGCGCGTTCTCTTCGAGCGTGACCCAGTTCAGCGCGATATCCGGATTGGCCTTGGTGAAATCATCCGTCAGCTTCTGCATCCGGATCATATCGCCGTTGTTGACCGTCGCGATCGTCAGTCGGGTCTCGGCCATGGCGCCGGACATTAGAGCAATGGCTGCAAATGCGCCGAGCGAGCTTGTTGTGAGTAACTTCATGCATTTCCTCCGAAGGTCTTTTGAGTTTTAAAATGTACTGGGAGACGTATTCCGACGAGCTATAATCGTCTCGATATGCCGAGTCTCTGCCCGAGATTCGGGTGTGGCGGTCAACGCGGCTAGAGCCCTAGATGCAAAAACTGATACTTTTATGCGGTTGGGCTGGTCGCGTCCCAAGGAGTGGTGTAGCTCGGCAGAGCAAAGGCGTCCGCACGCACGCCCCCCAATAGCGCCATAGCGGGCGGACGGCTTTGCGCGATCATCTGATTCGTCGGTAAGGTTTGGATTGCGACACCAACCTGATTTCGAGGAAGCACCGATGACCCGCGCGGGCTCCGCGTCATCCTGGGCAAAGGTGGTGGCGATGGAGCGAAAGTCGATCAATCCGGCGCGGCTGGCCGCATATGATTTGGAGATCAGGCTCAACCGGCACGTCTACGAAAGCGGGATCGGCGAGCACTCGGTCGCGGTCATGATAGGCGATCTGCTTTGCCTACACCATGAGGTTCACGCGACCCGGGCCAAGCAAATGGTTCTTGTCCAATTCATGGCTCGAGCAGGTTGAGCATCTCGAGCACTGGAAAGCCTTCGGTCGGGCGGGGTGTTGTAGATCTCGACATCGCGATAGCGGCCAACCAGTGGCGCGTCCCAGCTCGCAATCTGCTGCGCCAGATCGTCTTCTCGAAAGAAGCCTCACATCTGGCGCGAGAAGCGCGCCGAGCCTCCTCGGCAACCGTTGGCGCTCTGCCTTGCGCAGCAGACCTACGTGCTCGATCAATCGCGGGCGGTTTGCGCTCGGCGGCCCATCCGCGGAGATCAGCAAACATCCGCAGCTCCTACATTATCTTGCGCCTTGATTCCAACAGTTAAGCTCCGGCAAGAGAGGCGATGCTTAGCAGGCTTTTGCTACACGGCGGCGCGATCAACTCGACTGCGAACTCGAGAAACTTGTGTTGGTTGAGGCTGGTGGGCTGGTGCCGGCCAGGCATCTTCTGCTCACGAAGGGCACTTCTGGGGCGAGTCCGCCCGCTTTCGACCTTTATCCAATAATTCCAGTTGTGCCTGCGGTGACGAATGGTGCCACGAAATCGACGTCCAGACACGCCGGTGCCACATTACACTGTGAATAAGCATTCAAGAGTGCCCCATCGAGCGTCAAGTAGATCAATAGATTGGCCTGCCGATCGGCGTCGGGACCCCACTCCGATTAATACTGTCGCGCTGGCAAGGACCGACGCGCTTCATTGACGATGGCCGGATCGAACTCCACAACAACACCGTCGAGCGATTGATCCGCGGTATCAAACTTTGCCGCTTTGCCGTAAGAAACCAGCGAACGACCGAGCGCATCGCTTGTATCGCCCACGGCGAACGCGGCACGTATTCGCGCGAAGAAGCCCATGCAGATTGCCCTGGCCGTTCCAGAACGTAGGCCAGAAAGGCGAAGGACACGTAAAGTCGCGTGGTATGCTCGACGTTAAAGGCATACAGACACTCGACCTGAACAGCCGCCTGCTGCGCGTTGTCGCGAATTCACGACGCATGATCGGCATCTGCTCCGCGGCGTGCGGGCCGGCCGCCGAAGGCCAGGCCGCCCGTACGCCCTCCAGAAACTTGCCGACCTCGAGCTTGAGGCGATTGCTGTCGGTCGATAGCGATTGCGCGGCGGACAAGACTTGCGCGGAAGCCGATCCGGTACACCGGAAGCTGCTGCGGTGCTTAGAGTCCGTGTTTGGGGCTTTCTCAACCCGCCTTACAGTGGAGTTACGCGCAACCTTGATACGGTACTCCAGATGAGGAATCGTATTCGCAATTGCGAATGGATTATTGCTCAGGTGAAAGCTCGTCCGGTCCCCGCTTCGCAGGTTCAGTCCACCAAGCGAGAAGGGCAACGATCTGAACGATCAACAGCCCAACCATGCGCGATTTCATACCAATGATGCCGTAGGCCCTGAACAATCCGAATATCCTGACCGAAGTTTTCTTTGATAACCTGAATGATGCCAGTTATCCCATCGACATCGAGACTCGTCTGAATGGCTAGGAAGCGGACGAGAACCACCCTCCTTTTAGCCCCATTTCATCTCGCCCTTGGCGACCTTGGAGCCGATATCAAGCGCCACGCCCATGCCGAGATTTGGAAAGCGCGCTTCCATGGCAGCCTTCAGCGCGGCCGCGTCAGCGGCCTTGGCGAGCTCTTCATCGAACGCAAGCAGATACTTCTTCGTGTGCTCGATGGCGGACAGATCGACCGCCGCACCGGGGGCCATGTGACCTGGCACGACGACCCACGGCTTGCGCGCTGCGATCTTGTCGAGGTTCGCAACCCAGGCCGCACGCTGTTCTTTGGTCGGCGTATCGGCGGTCCAGACATGGACGCCGGAGAAGATCATCACGCCACCGAAGACGGCATTGAGGGAGGGAACGAAAAGATAGCGACGATTGCCGAGGCCGTCGGCTCCGACGATCTCGATGGCCTGGCCATCAGCCGTCAGAGAGGCCCCATCGAACGCATCCGGCAGAACAACGTCGGCAAGTGTCTGCGGGCCGTTTTCTTTGAGTTGCGGGCCCCAGACCGCGAGCTTCTTCTCCACATTGCCCTTGATCGCTGCAAGCGTCGCGGACGCCGTCAACACCCTGGCATTCGGAAAGGCTTCACGTACCGGCTTCAGGCTGAAGTAATAATCGGGATCGGACTGGCTGACATAGATCGTCGTGAGCTTCTTGCCCGTCGCCTTGATCGCCTCGGCGAGTGCCCGTCCGTCCGGATAGGAAAAGCCACCGTCGATCAGCACCGCTTCGGTCGGCCCCTCGAGCAGCACAGGTGCCCGGAAAAACCCGTTGGGCCCGGCCGGAAAGTGCTTCCACGTCAGCTTGGCGCCAGCCGCATGACCGACATCGGCGGCAGCAAACACAGCGGTGGCACCGGCAGCAAGCGTCGTCTTCATGAGTTGTCTCCTCGTGAACATTTGTCTCTCCATCGAAGTTGTTAAAGTCGAAGAACGGATATCGAGCGATCAGGCTGCGCGTAACTGCGCCGCGAGGAGTTCGAACCGGCCGTACAGCAGGCTGCTGCTCAACAGCCGGCGCGCGCCGTCGCTGCCGGCGACCAGCGCCGGCACGCCATCGGCACCAAATCGGGCCATGTCAGCGCGGGCGGCTTCGACCCGGTTCCGATAGACGGCGAAAAGAGTCTCGTCGGGCGTCCGAACGCGACGAGCCGCTTCGGTGAGTTGCGCTTCGTCGAGCACGTCGGCGACGACTTGAAGACTCGAATTGTCGCGGCCATCGACGTAGCGAGCACGCTGCAACAGTTTCAGCGCCTCCAGTTCGCGCGCCGGCTCGGTGAGACCGACCGCAACGAGGCCGAGCGTCGCGGGCGCCGAGTCGAACTGGCCGCTGGCCTTCCCAAGGATCCCGTCCCGATAAGCTTGAGTGAAAGGCTGCCCGGTCAGCCTTTCGATGCGCTGGTCGTTCTGCCAGGCAAAGGCCGCGAAGTGCTGGTCCATCGCCCGCGCCCCCTGCCCGGCAAACAAGCCGGTCGGCGCGAGCCTCAGCCTGACGTTGTCGAGCCCTGCCAGTTGCTCCAGCGCGGGACTTGCGCCGTAGCACCAGCCGCAGAGAGGGTCGAAGAGATAGTCGATCTGGACCATGTCGCACCGCCGCTTGTCGTGTGCAGCGGATTTAGCGGCATTTCATTGATTGATAAATGGCGTATAATCATACATGTTGTTTATTATTGGCTTACAATCTTTGACTATGGAAACCATCAACCTCAATCGTCTCGCCTATTTCGCCGCCGTGGTCGACGCCGGCTCCTTCACGCGCGCCGCGGAGCGGCTCGGCATCACCAAGACTGTCGTGAGCCAGCAAGTGGCTCGGCTCGAAGCGGAGCTAAAAACGGCGTTGCTGCTTCGAACGACGAGGAGGGTCGAGCCGACGGAGGCTGGCCGCCTGCTGCATGCCCGCTGCGTCATGATCCTGCGTGAGGCCGAAGATGCGGTGGACGAGCCTCGCGCAGACCAATGCGGCGCCCATGGGGGTGCTGCGCATCACGGCCCCGAATGACTATGGCGCTTCGACGATTGCGCCGCTTGCGGCCAAGTTTGCAGGAAAATATCCGGCCTGCAGCGTCGATCTGATCCTCTCAGATACCAAGATCGACCTGGTCGCCAATCAGATCGACGTGTCGATCCGTGTAGGAGTGGCTGAACGATTCAAGCCTGCAGGCGCGGCGGATCGGGACCTTCCGGCAGCTCCTGGTCGCAGCGCCTGCACTCGCCGGATCTGTGGACATGAGCAAGCCCGACGAGTCTCGCGTCCCTGCCGTTCATTGCCAACGGAGCGCTCAGCGAGCCGCTGGTCTGGCGCTTCACCAAAGGCGATTTCGAAAGTTGCACCGTCCGGATGCGGCAGACGATCGCCATCAACACGACCCCCGCGGTACTTGCGGCAACGCTCGCCGTTGGAGGATTGTCCGTGCTGCCGGACTTCCTCGTTGCGGGGCATCTGAAGGCCCGCCGGCTCACCCACGTCCTGCCGTCATGGACGCTGCCGGCGGGCGGCATCCATGCCGTCTATCCCGCCGCGCGCTTTCGCCCGCCGAAGGTCACCGCCTTCGTCACGATGCTGTCCCAGGAAGCCAAGCGCTCGGCGTGAGGGTCTGATCGGCTAGGCGTGCGCTTCCTTGCCGAGGATGAACCGCGCCGCGCGTTCACCGATCATTATGGTCGGAGCGTTGGTGTTGCCAGAGACGAGGCGCGGCATGATCGAGGCGTCTGCGACACGGAGACCTTCAACGCCGCGCACGCGCAGATCTTCCGACACGACGGCCATTTCATCATCAGCCGCGCCCATCTTCGCGGTACCGGAGGGATGAAACACGGTCTTCGAGATGGAGCGGACATAGTCGCGCAGTGCACCGGCATCGTTCTCAAGTCCAGGTTTGGGCAGGACGCGCCGCTTAACGAGGCGGGCCAAAGATGGCGCCTCCGTGATGCGGATCGCAAGCTCGACCCCGCGCGCGAGCGTCTCGACGTCGGCCTGCTCGGCAAGTGAATTGGCAACGAACAACGCTGTGTCGGTCGGACTTGCCGAACGCAAGCGGATAGATCCGCGCGACTGTGGACGGAGCACGCATGGCCCGATCGAGATGCCGTGGCCGGGCTCGGCCGCACGATCGGCAAACCCGTTGAAAGTCGGCAGAACATGAAATTGGACATCGGGCTCGCCGGTCCCGGCGGTATCGGCAAAGCCACCGGACTCGACGACCGTCGACGTCAGCAGTCCCGTCTTGGTCAGCATGTACTGCAACATGTGCGAGACCGCGCGCAGGCCTTTGTCTTCGCCGAACATCGAGATCGGGTCCTTGACCTCGCACTGAACGGTGGCTTCGAGATGATCCTGATAGTTTTCGCCCACACCAGGCAGGTCGGCGACGACGTCGATCCCGTGCTTCCGCAGATGAGCGGCCGGCCCGATGCCGGAGAGCTGCAGGAGTCTCGGCGTGGCGAGAGGCTCCGGCCGTCAGCACGACCTCCCGCCCCGCCCTCACGATCGAACCATCGTCGAGCAGAACACCGCTCGCGCGTTTGCCGTCGAACACGACCCTGTGGACGCGCGTCGCGGTTCTGACCGTCAGATTGGGGCGAGCCTCGGCCTTGCGCAAAAAGGCCTCGGCGGCGCTGCGGCGACGTCCCTTGCCGGTGGTCGTCTGATAGAAGCCGACGCCCTCCTGCCGAGATCCGTTGAAGTCCTCGTTGTAGGGAAGACCGACCTCCTGCGCTGCGCGAATGAAGGCCCAGGAGAGCGGATGCCCATAGGCCCTGTCCGAAACCGTCAGATCGCCGCCGACGCCATGGTATTCGCCGGACAGCCGTTGATTGTTCTCGAGATCGCGGAAGACCGGAAGCACCTTGTCGTAGCTCCAGTTCCTGCATCCGAGCTGCGCCCAGGTGTCGTAGTCCTGACGCGCGCCGCGGATATACACCATCGCATTCACGGAACTGCCACCGCCGAGCACGTGTCCCTGTGGCACGATGGACGGACGCCCCTTGAGGCCAGCTTCGGGCTCGGACGCGTAGAACAGCGCGTCCCTGCCCTTTTCGAGCACCTTGAAGAAGGTTGCGGGAATGTGGATGTATTTGTCGGTGTCCGCCTGACCACTTTCGATCAACAACACGCGATGCTGCGGGTTCTCCGACAGGCGCGACGCAACGACGCATCCGCTGGAGCCGCCACCGGCGACGATGAAATCGTAGTCCTGCATGCTTCCCCTCCCCAGAGGCAAACTGCCTTGGCAAGCTCCCGCTCAGCAAAACACGGTCTGGACCGTGGTAAACTCCTTCAAGCCGTCCACTCCGAATTCGACACCGAATCCGGACTGCTTCACGCCGCCGAAGGGAGCGTTTGGCTGAATCGCGCCGTGCTTGTTGATCCAGACCGAGCCGGCTTCGATGCGCTCGACCACACGCTTGGCGCCCTCGAGATCAGATCCCCAGACCGAGCCTCCAAGGCCCATCGTCGTCGCATTCGCCTTCGCAATGGCTTCGTCAACGTCGTGGTAGCGAATGATGGGCAGGGCCGGGCCGAATTGTTCTTCGTCAACCAGCCGGCAACCGTGATCGACGTCGGCAACAAGGGTGACCGGGTAGAAGTAGCCCGAACCCTCTGATGGCTCTCCGCCGATCAGCACACGGCCACCCTGGCGACGCGCCTCATCGACGAAGTCGGAGACGATCTGGAGCTGACGGCGGTTCTGTACCGGCCCCAAAATAGCGTTTTCGGAGAGACCGTCTCCGACAACCACCCCTCGAGCGTAAACCGTCAGCTCGCGGCAGACCTCGTCATAGAGGCTGTCGTGGACATAGAGCCGCTTCAGCGCCGCGCAGGTCTGGCCATTGTTGATGAAAGCGCCCCAGAACAGCCCTTCGGCGATCTTCTTCGGCTCCGCGTCGGGCAGCACGATGCCGGCATCGTTGCCGCCGAGTTCGAGTGTCAGGCGCTTCAGCGTGCCGGCGGCATTCTGCATGATGCGGCGGCCGGTCGCGGTCGAGCCGGTGAACGTCACCTTCGCGATGCCGGGATGGCTCGACATCAGGCTGCCGATCTCGGTCGCACCGGTGACGACATTGACGACACCGGGCGGGAGCTGGTCGTTGATGAGACTCGACGAGCCGGATGGTGGAGAGCGGCGTCAACGGCGACGGCTTGATGACGACGGTGTTGCCCGTCCGGATCGCCGGGATGATGTGCCAGCAGGCGATCATCACCGGCCAGTTCCACGGCGTGATGGAGCCGACGACGCCGATCGGCTTGCGGTGCAGCTCGACACGGCCGTCGGGATTGTCCTGCAGGATTTCGACGGGAAGAGAAAGCTCGCTCGTATGACGGGTCCAGGCCACCGCACCGCCGATTTCGAACCGCGAACCGAGCCCGTTGAGCGGCTTGCCCTGCTCCAGCGTCAGGAGTTTTGCGAGGCTCTTCCGCATGCGCCTCCAACGTCATGGCGATCGCACGGCAAGCCTCCGCCCTGTCCGCATCGGGCACATCCTTCCAGACAGCGAACGCGCGCGACGCGGCTTCAACGGCATGGTCGAGGTCCCGCGCGGTCGCGAGCGGCATCGCGCCGATGACGTCCCCGGTCGACGGGTTGATCACATCCTCGAACCCGTTCGTCGCAACCTTGCGACCGTCGATCAACAAGCTCCACCGCTGCATGACAAGCATCTCCAACCGTTATTTCGGTTGAGCAAAGACGATCCTTCAGATTCCGTCTTGGAAAGGAGCGCGACCGCAGTTGGACGCCAGCGCAACTTACTTGCGGACGATATCCTTCGGAGAGCAGTCAAAGGTTTTCTTGAAGCAGCGATTGAAATACGAAATGTCGTTGAAGCCGGAGGAGAACGCGATGTCGGCAATCGTTCCGCCATCGGTGCCACGGTGTTTTTCGACGAGCCGATCCTTGGCGAGCCGCAAGCGGCGATCGCGGATGAAGCTCGTCACCGTCGTACCGGCGGCGCTGAAATCTTCCTGAAGCGTGCGCATGGAGACGCCGAGCTTTGCGGCAAGCCACTGCGGCGTCAGCCATTCGGCCGTGAGGTGGCGATCGACAAGAACATAAGCGAGGCTCAAGCCGGCCCGACGCGCGCTCCTTCGGGCACAGCTGTGCATCGGGCCCTTCGGCAGCAAATGCCTGCCGGGTCGCCTGCAGAAGCAATTGACGCAGTTCGCCTCCGCGCTGATGATCCGATGGGGTTTGCAGGATCTTCGCGACTAGAGCACGCAACATCATCGACATCGGATCCTCGGCGCCGAGACGCCGGGAGATCTCGAAATCGTTCGGCTTCTCCGACAGCAGCAACTGCCGCGGAAGGTGCACGGACAGATGATTGCTGAACTGGCCGTTGAAATAGAAGTTCGACGGCAAGGAGGAATCGACCAGGATGCAATCCCCGGCCGAAATGATGCTCTGCCGCCCTTGCTGCTCGACGCCGCACACTCCTTGCAATTGAACGAGGAGAAAGAAATGCTCGCCGTAGTCGAGACGAATGTCATGCTCTTCGCGTCGGACAACTCCGATGTCGGTGGCGACCTGGACGATCTCCGTGCCTGCGATGTCGGACAGCACCACCCCGCCGTTGACGACCTTCCGCTCCTCCCAGCCGAGCGGATTGAAGCGGCCGCAGACAGACTGCAGCTTGTCGCTCCATGCGTCCAAAGGATCCTGGCCCCAGATCTGCGGAGTCCAGCGGCTAAACTCCTGGAGCTGCACGTACGCCCCTCCCTGGCTGGGTTGCCGTCGTGCGGCACCCGTTTGATAACATGTTAAGCACCGTGCTCCGGCTGTCAACGGTGTTGTCGGGTGCTCGGCGCGCGCCGGATCACACCGGCGCTTTGCCGTCGCCGTAGACGGTCCTGGATTTCACTTCGATGAATGCACCGGCCGGCTTGTTCTCGATCCTGCCCTGGCTGGTCACGCCGAGGAACTTGCCGGTCGAGCGCATGGCCTCGTAATCGTAGAAGAAGATCGACGCGACGGGGATGATGAACTCGCGAAAGCCGAACACATACTGGTTGCGATCGAACTTGAAGGTGGTCGCGAGGTCGACGTCGCCATGGCCGCACTGCACGCCGACGAGATTTTGCCAGGCGTAGCGCTGCGAGTCTCAGATAGATGTGCTCATAGACGTGCTGCGGGCTGTATTCGTAATGCGCGGTTAGCCCGATCAACTCCCGCGTCGACGCCGGCTCGATGCCTTGGGCCGGAACCGCGGGATCGCCGATGATGCCGGGCGTGTACTCCTGCAGCACACGCGGCTCGCCCAAGGCCTCCCCAGTGCCGCGGACCCGTTCGCGGACTGAGAGAACGCGACGGGTCCGGACATTGACGATGAAGGCCTCATCCTCGGCCGGCCGGGCCGAAAACGTCATGTTGATGAAGACGACGTCCGGCGCGACGTTGATCGCTTCGTACCAGTCGACGCCGCGCGCGCCGCCCTCGCGCCAGGCGACCTCGTCCCCGGAGTTGAAGGTCAGCTCGATGGTGCGGCCGTTCTTCAGCGAGATCGTCAGCGCCGTACCCGACAGCGCGTCCGTGGTCGCCAGCCGGTTGGTCGCAATGCCGGCCGCGAAATCGTCGAAATGTTTCCAGTCGGCAGGCCTGTTCGCGTCTGTCATTCCGATCTCCGGGCTTCAATTCCCATTCCGCAACGCATCATCGGTGAGCCGATCAAGATAGACCGAGCCAACCGAAGGAGTCTTGGACACTGGCGCGACCACCACAGCACTCGCGCGAGGCCTTTGGACCGGCTCCGGGATCTGCGCCCGCGTCCAACCTCCTCCGCGCTATTTTCCAAGACAGATTGGGCGCACGCACCGCACCCTCGCGCTCGACGGATTTCCCATCAGAGACAGCAGGGTAGGAAGCATGGCCGAAGCGCCCACGACCGAATTCTGGAAGGACATCAAGCCAATCCCAAAAGTCTTCAAGCCCGACGCGCTGCCCGATGCCTACATCGCCGACGCGGCGATCGAGGACGAGCGCTATTACGTTCCCTTCAGCGAGACGGTCTCGTCGCGGCCGCTGTGGATCTCGCCGACCCAGAACAAATGGTGCGACATCCTCTGGGCCAAGACCGCCGGACTGGTCAACCGCCACTACCATCCGCACCAGGTGTTCGCCTACACCATCTCCGGAAAGTGGGGCTATCTCGAGCACGACTGGACGGCGACCGCCGGCGACTTCATCTACGAGAGCCCCGGCGAGAGCCACACCCTCGTCGCCTATGATCATCCCGAGCAGATGCGCGTCTTCTTCATCGTCAGCGCGCCGCTGATCTGGCTTGACGAGGACGGCAACTCGATCGGCCATTTTGACGTCCATAACTATATCGAGGCTCTGCAAGGCGCATTACGAAAAGGTTGGCCTCGGCGCTGACGCCATCACGAAGCTGTACCGTTGATGTCCTCACGCACTCATCCCGCCGTCGACCATCAGCCGTGAGCCGGTGGTGAAGCGGCTTTCATCGGAAGCCAGATAAAGCACGGATTGCGCGACCTCCTCCGGCGTGCCGTGCCGGCCCAGCGGAATCATCGCGTTGAAGAATTCGGCGCCGTCGCGCTTGATGACGCCGGCAAGATCGGACTCGACGGCGTGCTGGAAGGAATTGTCGATCGGTCCAGGATGGATCGTGTTGACGCGAATCCGGCGCGGCGCGAGCTCTTTGGCAAGGCATCGCATCAATCCGATCTGAGCGTGCTTGGCGACGATGTAGCCATAGACGCCGGGATCGCCGCGCACGCCGGCCACGCTCGAGGTGATGATCACGCTGCCACCATCGCGCATGCGCGGCGTCGCATGCTTGCAGAGCAGGAACGCACCCTTGACGTGGACGGCGTAGACCGCGTCGAACACCGCCTCCGGATAGGCAGAGATCGGCGCCACCGTTCCGAAATTGCCGGCATTGCTGAACAGCACGTCGATCGATCCGAACCGCGCATGCACCGCCTCGATCGCCGCGGCGACCTCCCCGTCCCGGGAGATATCGGCGACAATTCTCATGACCGAGCGGCTGCCGAGACGACTATCGAGACGCTCCGCCGCGCGGTCGAGACTCGGCCTGTCGCAGATCGATCATTGCGACGTGGGCGCCCTCCTCGAGGAATAGCCGCGCCGTCGCCAGGCCCACGCTTCCAGCGCCACCGGTCACGATGCAGACCCTGTCCTCAAGACGCTTCATGCTGCTCGCTTCCCATCGTCTCGTATCGTCTCCCCGCTGGATGAACGGTCGCACCTAAGCCAGATAGGCGCTGTGCAGGATGTCCGGATTGCGCACGAGGCTCGCCCGGTTCGCCGTGGAAGCAGATCCGTCCGCGCTCCAACACATAGGCGACGTCGGCGATCTTGAGCGCGATATGGGTAAACTGCTCGATGAGCAGGATGCCGATGCCCTGCTCTGCGAGCTTCTGCAATACCGGGACGAGCCGTCCGACCACCACCGGCGCGAGGCCGAACGACAACTCGTCGGCGAGCAGATAGCGCGGGCGCGAGATCACCGCCTGCGCCAAGGCCAGCATCTGCTGCTGGCCGCCCGACATCGTGCCCGAGCGCGATTGAAGACGCGCGCGGAGCTCCGGGAATGTTTCCAGCGCGTTTTCCATGGCCGGCTTGAGACTCGGCGCGCGGCAGATGGCTGCCGGCAACCTTGAGATTATCCTCGACGCTGAGGTCGCCGAGCACCTGATGGCCTTCCGGCACCGCAGCGACGCCGAGCGCGCGGACCGCCTCCGGCCGAAGACCCGTGATCGGACGCCCGTCGACGAAAATCCGACCCACTACGACCGGCAACGCACCCGCGATCCCGAGCACCAGGCTGCTCTTGCCGGCCCCGTTCGCACCGAGGAGCGCCGTGATCTTGCCGCGCGCAAGCGTGACGTTCACGTCGTGAAGGACGGCCTTGCCGCCGCGTGCAAGATTGACGCCCTCGACCTCGAGCCCCTCGTTCATGCGTCCTCCTCGACCACGCCAAGATAGGCGACGCGCACCTTCGGATCGGCCAGCACGACGGCCGTCGGCCCGTAGGCGATCTGCGAGCCGAAATCCAGCACCAGGGTCGCGACGCAGGTCGCGGAAATGAGATCGACGTCATGGTCGACCAGCAGGACCTGAGCGCCGCAATAATCGTGAATGCTCCGGATGACGCTCCTCAGGTGCTCGCTCTCGTCTTGCGACAGCCCGGCGCCGGGCTCGTCCATCATGACGAGCCGAGGTCGGCCGACGGTCGCGCGCGCGATCTCGACCATTCGTCGTTCATAGGCGTTGAGGTCGGCGCCCATGACATTGGCCTTCGCCGCCATGCCGACGAAGCCCAGCGCTGCGTCGACCTGGTCGCGCCGCGGCCGGCCATCCGTCGGAACGTTGTCGAGCACGGCACTGATATTGCCGGCCGCGGTCAGGTTCTCCACCACCTGCTCGTTCTGGAAGGTGCGACGTATGCCGAAGGCCGCGCGCTTGTGGAGCGCAATGCCGTCGAGATCCTTGCCGTCGATCTTCACGGTGCCCTTGGCCGGCCGCACGAATCCCGAGAGCACGTTGATGAGCGTGGTCTTGCCGGCGCCGTTCGGTCCGACCAGCCCCGTCACCGGCTCCGGCAAGGTCGCGTTCAGCTCGCTCAATCCGCGCACGCCGCCGAACAGAACCGTCACCTCCTCGATCTCGATCATCGGGGCGCTCCGGATTTGCCGGCCGATCGCATGCGCAGCGCCGCCGCAGCATCCCGGATCTGGCCGGCGATGCCTTGCGGCGCCGTCATCAGTGCGTGCAGCAGGCCTGCGCCAAACACGATCGTGGCGATGTTGCCGTCGACATGAAATTCGTTCAGCAGCGCGGGAAACGCCCGCAGCATCAGGCCTGCGATGATGGGACCGGCCCAACTATAGGCGCCGCCGACGATGGTCAGCGCGAACAAGAGGATTGATTGGCTGGCCGGAAAGGCGGAACCATCGAGCTGGCCGACGCCGCCCGCGAGCAGCCCGCCGGCAATGCCGGCCAGGAAGCCGGACAGCGTGAAGGCCCACACCTTGTATGCCACGATGTGGACCCCGCCGGCGAGCGCGCAGACCTCGCTGCGGCGGATCATGGCCCAGGCCCGGCCCGGGCGTCCCTGCACGTGCAGGAGTACGACGCCGTAGCACAACGCCAGGGTGATCATCGCATAGCGGAAATAGGCCTCGTCAGTCAGCGCCAGATGGGGCCGGGCCATCATGATGCGCGCACCGGTGCTCTTGCCGAGGATGCCGGTACCCCCGTCCGGAAAGCCGAACGCGGAGATCAGCACCTGGATCGCGCCGGCCATCATCAAGGTGATGATCGCGAGATAGAGCCCGCGCATCCGCAGCGCCGGCAAGCCGACGACCAGGCCGAACAGCGCCGCGACGACGCCGCCGGTCAGCAGCGCGAGCTCGAAGGGCACGCCGAGGCCGTGCGAGATGCGCAGCGCGAACCAGCCGCCGACCCCGAGCAATCCATACTGGGCGAGCGACACCATGCCGAGCTGGGCGAACAGTAGGCTGACGCTGAGACTGCCGATCGCGAGCGCCGTCGCGGAGATGAAGGTCCGCAGCCAATAGTTCGACAACACCTCGGGCAGCACGGCAATCGCTCCGAGCGCGATGAGCGCCGCCACTATCCAGTTCAGCCGGACGCGCCTGGTGTCGACGAGCGGCGAATATGCCAAGGCCTGGTCCGTCACGTCGTTTCTCACCGGTAAGCAAACGTAAATCTGCGCTGCATCCACAACAGCGCCACGACCGCGAACAGGAACGGCACTGCGGTGCGGAACGGCCCGAGGACCGGAACCGGCGTGAGCAGCGCCTCGCAGACCCCGATCGCGACACCTCCGGCAACGGTCGCCGGAAGCGATGAAAACCGTCCGATCACGGCGGCGGCAATCGCGGGGATGACCGCGAAGGTCAGCGTCTGGCCGCTGAGGCGCTGCAGGTCCGCGAGCAGGATGCCGCTGATGCCGGCAAGACCGCCGGAGATTACCCACGCATAGCCGTCCGCCCGCAGCACGCGGACACCGAGCATTGCGCTGAGGTCGCGATTGTTGGCGAGCGCCCGCATCTGCAGCCCGAGCCGGCTGCGCGCCAGGAACACCATCACCGCCACCGTCGCGAGCACCGCGAGCGCAAACGCGACCGCGCGTGTCGCGGTGACGCGCACGCCGATCAATTCGAAGCTCATCGTGTCGGTGGGCAGCCGCAACCGCCGCGGCGATTCACCCCAGACATAGCCCATAAATCCGAGCAGGATCAGCGCGACGCTCAATGTCGCGACCGCGCGCATCACGGGATCGCTGAAAGCCAGCCGCGGCGCCAGCACGCGACCGTAGAGGAAAGCCAGCGCCGTCGATACCAGAATACCGGCGCACCATGCCAGCGGCTCCGGGCCGCCATGCTCGACGATCGACCAGGAGGTGAAGGCAGCCAGGGCGCCGAGCGCGCCCTGGCTGAAATTGACCACACCCGACGCCCGGTAGAGCACGACGATGCCGACTGCCGACAAGACGTAAGTCGCCGCCGTCGCGAGCCCCGAAACGAAAAAAGGCGTGAAATCGGGCATGGCGGTTCAGTGCGAAATGCCGATCGTCTTTTCGTAGGCGTGCACGTCGTCGAGTCTCGGGATCCTGTGCGTCGATGCACTCGCCCTTCGACACCAGCTTGCCGCCCTTGACCTGCGCCACCGGCCCGGTGTGGTTGGCGTTGTGCCGCGGACCGTCGCCGATGTACCAGGGCGCGCAGAAGATATCGCTCTCAAACTTCTTGACCGAGCGCAGCGCCGCCGTCACCGATTTGCGGTCGATTTTGCCGGCATCCATCTTGAGCAGGGTCTCCGCCGTCACGCGGGCCGCGAGATAGCCCGCCTGCGAGAAGGTGTCGCGCGGATCGCTCTTCTGGCCATACTGGTCCATTACCGCGAGCCAGTTGTTCATGTCCGGGGTGTTGCCGTCGGCCGCCTTGAGCTCCATGTCGACGGTCACCTTGCCGTCCCAATACTTGCCGATGGCGTGCGGGAAATCGAGATTGTAGAGGGACGCCGGCCCGGTCCAGTGCACCTTGTCGGCAAGGCCCTGCTCCTCCGCGGCGGCGAAGATCGGAACCGCCATGCCTTTCGGCGTGCCGACCGAGATGGCGTCCGGCTTGAAGGCCATTGCCTCCAGAACGATCGAGGTGGCATCGAGCGAGCCTGGGTCGAACGTGATGATCTTGCCGTCGCCGCCCTTCGTCTTGATCCAGCTCACTGCACCCGTGCACGACCATTCGCCCACATTGGGAATGTTGGGTGCAATGCAGACGATGCGCTTGATCTTGTCCGGATAGGTTTTTGCGAGGTCCATGATCGCTTTGGTGTTGCTGACCCGCGGTCCGGCATTTGTGGGCGCGTAATTCTTCTGGAAGAAGCAGTCACGGGGAACGCCGACGCCAGCGATCACCATGATGTCCTCCTTCTCGTAGATGCCCTGGTTGGCACCGCAATCGACGAAGCTCATGTTGCCGACGAGCGCGATGGCGCCCTGGTCGCGAATGAGCTTGGCCGCGAGCTGCGAGGACTGCTCCGGGTTCCAGGCGTCGTCCTCCATCACATATTTGACCGGCCGGCCGTTGATGCCACCGTTAGCGTTGAGGCACTTGAAATAGGCCGCGGCCGCCAGCCCCGACGAGCTGAAATTGTCCGGACCGGTCACGCTCACGATGCCGCCGATGATGATCGGATCGCCCGCCGCCGCCTTGCCGTTGCTCAGGCCGCACTTGGCACCGTCGGCGTGAGCCTGGCCGCTCGCGATACCCGCCGCAAGCGTCACCGTCGCGAGCGTCAACAACGCAGTCTTCCATCGCATGGTCATTCCACCCCTCCATGATATCAGGCTGTTTTTGCTTGCCGATCCGGGCCGCGTGCTCAGAGAGCGGTGCTAACCCGGACCTGTTTTCCCAAGCCTATTCGCATTCCCTCAAGACCGTCTTGGACTCCGGCGCAGCCCGCCTAGGAGACAAACGCGGCAAGCTCGCATGTCAGAATGAATCGTGACCCGGAATCGACGAGGATCACCGGTGCGTTCCAGGGCGCCATGCCGAGCAGGACGCCGGCCGACTGGCGCACGCCCATCGCAACACTTCCCGGCGCGTCGGAGGGAATAACCTCGCCCCTACCCGCAATATCTTGCGCTGAACATATTGCGCGCCATGGCGTCCAAACGGTCGGTAGCGTTGCGGAACCACGCGCGCTGTACCACTGAGTCGGCCGCTCGGACCGTCAAATCACGGTAGGGTTCGAGGTGAATCGGGGTAATGGATCAGCCTGTTCAAGGAGGAGCCCTCGACCATCCGGCAGGCGTGCAGTACCCGCACGACATCGGCTCCTCCTCGGTTCTTCGATCTCGACCTTGTGCTGTACTATGCGGCGCCACCAGACAAGAAGCATCTAACGCAAGGGACGGCATCGAGAGGATCGATACGACTGTTCCTATTAGCGCCGCCGCCGCGCCCGACAGGGCTGTTCATTGCGCACGCTCAATGCGCACAGTGACGGGTCCAGGTCGATCAAGGATCGAAGCGTCGACGGCCTGTCCAAGGACGATGATGCCGGGCGGCGGGACATGGCCGTCACGATAATAGATAACGAAGTGATCCGAAGTCCAAAGCCCGAGCGTCCCCTTCGAGAAATGCGTTTGCCGCGGGACTTCCTTTAAATGCGACGGCAAATTTCCGGTCTTCTCCTGACGCAAGTGATCACGCATCTGGACCGTGATCGGCAACATGCGGAGGAGCGATCTGGCCGCGTCGTTGTCGGCCAATTCAGCCGCCACCGCGCCCCATTCAGAGGAAATCAGGATGCGTTCCTGTGCCATGAGTGTTCCTGTCAGCCCAAGCGTGAAGACGATAGCCAGTATCGTCACGGGGACGTGGCTCGTTCGTGCCATCATCGGCCGCTTCTCCTCTCAGTTCGCGTTTCCAGGCCAGATAAGGATGCGTCATGAGGTGCGCTCATGAATGCCCGCACGGCGCGAGGCGCTCCGCTTTAGCCCAGGGAATTGCCGTTCGGCTCCCATTCACGTTATATCCGGCAACGCGGAAAGGAACTTGTCGAGGGTGATAGGATACTCACGGACTCGCACTCCAGTCGCGTTGTAGATGGCGTTGGCCACCGCGGCCGCGACACCGGTCAGGCCTAGTTCGCCGACACCCTTTGCCTGCAACGGAGACATCGTCGGATCCAATTCGTCGATAAAGATCGCGTCCAGGTGTGGAACATCAGCATGCACCGGCACCTCGTAGCCTGCAAGATCGTGATTCACAAAGAAGCCTAGACGAGTATCGACGACCATCTCCTCCATCAGTGCGGCGCCTATCCCCATAGTCATGCCGCCGATCACCTGGCTCCGGGCCGTCTTGGGATTGAGAATGCGGCCTGCCGCGCAAACCGCAAGCATGCGCCTGACCCGGACCTCGCCGGTGAAGGAATCGACTGCTACCTCGGCAAAATGTGCACCGAAAGTCTGCTGTGCGTACTGATTCGACAGGTCGCCATATTCCATGAAGTCCTCGACGAGGATGTCGCCTGACTGCGCGGCCGTCCCGAGCGGCACCGCGCGGTTACCGGAACGCACCTCCCCGTCTGCGAACACGACATCCACCGAGTTGAAACCGAGCTTTTGCGCGACAGCTTCGCGCAACTTGGCGCACGCCGCGTAGACTCCCGCGGTGACCGAAGGCGCGCCCTGCTGACCGCCCGACCCGGGCGTCTCCGGAAAGCTGGAATCGCCGAGCTTGGCGACCACCTTGTCGATCGATACGCCCATCATTTCGGCAGCGGTCTGCGCGACGATCGTGTAGCTGCCGGTACCGATATCGGTCATGTCCGTTTCCACCGTCACCACGCCGCGGCTGTCGAGCCGCACGCGCGCGCCTGACTTGCTGATCGGCGCCCCTCGGATCGCGGCCGCCATTCCCATGCCGAGGAACCAATGGCGGTCGCGCACCTTTCCGGGCGTAGCGCTTCGGTTACTCCAGCCGAAATTACGAGCGCCGGTCTCCAGACACTCGACAAACCGACGCGACGAGAATGGTCGTTCAGGCTTCTCGGGGTCGACTTGGGTGTCGTTGAGTATCCGGAAGCGGACCGGGTCCATCCCCAGCTTCTCCGCCATTTCGTCCATCGCGATCTCGAGCGCCATCATACCCGATGCTTCGCCGGGCGCACGCATCGCATTTCCTTCAGCCAGATCCAGCACAGCCAAACGTACACGTGTCATTCGGTTGGCGCCGGCGTAAAGCGCCCGCGTCGACAGCGTCGTCGGTTCGGTCCGACCACCTCGCAGATTGCCCGAGAGGCTTTCGTGACCAATCGCGATGATCTTGCCGTCCGAAGTTGCGCCGACCTGAATGCGCTGGATGGTCGCTGGACGATGGATCAGGTTGTTGAACATCAAAGGCCGCTGGAGCGCCAGCTTGACGGGCCTGCGGGCTGCGCGCGCTCCGAGCGCTGCCATGACAAGGTCGGACTGAGCCGTTCCCTTCCCGCCGAATCCGCCGCCGATATAAGGTGATATGAGCCTGACGTTTTCTTTTGGAATGCCCAATGTCTTGGCCAAATCGCGCGTGCCCCAGTTCATCTGCTGGATTGATGTCCAGCAGGTCAGCTTGTCGCCCGCCCATATCGCCATTGTCGCGTGCGGCTCCATCATGGCGTGCGCCTGGTCGGGCGTCGCATAGGTCTCGTCGAGCTTGACCGCCGAAGCCGCGAAAGCGCCAGCGAAGTCTCCGACGGCTGTCTCGGTGGGGCCTCCATATGCACCCTGCTTGGCCAGCGGCGCCCTCCGCGTATGGGCCTCGAGATCGAACGATCCGTTGCTCCTGACATATTCTATACGGACGAGAGAGGCGGCGGACCGTGCTTGTTCGAACGTTTCGGCGACGACCAAGGCTGCGACCTGATGGTAATGGTCGACTTCCGGGCCGGCCAGAAAGCGCTGGATGTAAAACTCGCCTTTTGCGAGCGGTCCTGCGTTCTCATGAGTTATCACGGCAATGACACCCGGGGCAGCCTTTGCACCGGCGGTATCGATGGACTTGATCAGACCCTTGGAAATCGCTGCACCAACGACATAGCCGTACGCAGCATTGCTTACGGCGCCATCATACTCATAAGCGTAGGCAGCCGTGCCTGTCGTTTTGAGCCGTCCCTCGACCCGGTCATGCGGTTTGCCGACGACGCTGAGCCGATCGATCGGATTCGGGGTGGCGAGCTTATCGAACTTCATGGCTCATCTTTCAATTACCAGCCGAAGGCATTTTCGGTCGCATGAACCAAGGTTCGTGCGGAGAGGTTGTTCGACGAGGCGGGCTTACGTGTTGCTCTTGGCAAACTCCTGCCCAATGAGGGCCGACAAGCCATGCGGCGCGTCCGTTCATCTTGATGATCAGGCCCTACGCTGTCTGACCGCCGTCAACGACCATTGCGTGCCCCACGACAAAAACCGCCGCATCTGAGCACAGCCAGACCACGGCCGCGGCGATTTCCTCGGGTTTCCCCATCCGTCCGACCGGCTCCTGTGCAATCACCCTTTCTCTTCCCTCTGGTGTACCGCCGCTGAAGCGGTCCATCATTGGCGTTTCGATGATGCCGGGGCATACGGCGTTCACTCGAACATTCGACTTGGCGTAGTCGAGTGCTGCCGCCTTCGTTAGACCAACGACCCCGAATTTAGAGGCGCAGTACGCCGTCTGGCCTGCGAAGCCCTTGACCCCCGCACCGGAGGAAGTGTTCACGATGGAGCCGCCGCCCTGCTTCAGCATCAGAGGAATCTGATATTTCATGCATAGAAAAACGCCGCGTAGATCGACTCCGATCAATCGATCCCACTGTTCGACGGTGAGTTCGGCCAACGGCATGACAGCCTGTTCGATGCCGGCATTATTGAAGGCGTAGTCCAGGCGCCCAAATACTTCGATCGTCTTTTCCAGCGCGCCCTTTACTTCTTCCTCATTGGAGACGTCACACCTGATGGCAAGTGCCCGTCCGCCGGCCTGCTCGATGATCCGCGCGGTTTCCTGATTATCTACTTCCGACGCATCTGCAACCACGACACTGGCGCCTTCACGCGCGAATGCCAGAGCCGCCGCCCTGCCGATGCCGGCTCCTGCTCCCGTCACAAAGGCTACTTTCCCGCCAAATCCATCATTACTGTTAGGCATGTCGATTTCCCAATCATCGTACCTATGTAATCGATTTCAGCGCCGCATTTTGATGGGCCACACGCCTTTCCACGGCGCGGTATCTCCCACACCTGATCTAGACAGAGCGTCAGCCGAAGATCCGAAACATCCGATCAAGATACGGCCGGCAAGGCATTGATGTGTTTCTCCAAGGTGACGGGATAATCCCGCACCCGGACGCCGGTCGCATTGTAGACGGCGTTCGCGATCGCAGCGGCAACGCCGCATATGCCGAGCTCGGCCACACCCTTCGCCTTCATCGGCGAGACCTTGTCGTCGGCCTCTTCGAGGAAGACCACCTCTTGATGCGGTATGTCGGCGTGGACCGGCACCTCGTAGCCGGCAAGATCGTGGTTGACGAAGAAGCCGCGCCGCTTGTCGACCGTGAGTTCTTCCATCAAGGCGGCTCCCGCACCCATGGTCATGGCTCCGATCACCTGGCTCCGCGCCGTCGTAGGATTGAGGATCCGGCCAGCTGCGCAGACCGCCAGCATGCGGCGGATGCGGATCTCGCCAGTGAAGCCATCGACGGCCGCCTCGACGAAGTGGGCTCCGAAAGTTGATTGCTGGTAGCTCTTGTGGAGGTCGCCCCACTCCATCTTGTCCTCGCCGACGAGTTCGCCGTCGCGGACGGCGTCGACCAACCTTGCGGAACGGTTGCCGCCGACCACCAGCCCATCGGCGAATGAAGCGTCCTCAGAGTTGAAGCCCAGCTTCTGGGCGACGGCATCACGCAGCTTGACGCAGGCTGCGTAGACGCCGGAGGTCGAGCAGTTCGCGCCGAATTGTCCTCCCGATCCCGAGGAAACGGGGAAGGACGAGTCGCCGAGCCGAACGGCGACCTGGTCGATTTCGACGCCCATCATCTCGGCCGCGGTCTGCGCGATCACCGTGTAGCTGCCCGTGCCGATGTCGGTCATATCCGTTTCGACCGTGACCCGCCCATCCTGTCCCAGACGGACGCGTGCGCCGGACGGCAGCAGAAGATTGTTGCGGAACGCGGCTGCGACACCCATTCCGATCAGCCAGTCACCATCGCGCACCTTGCCTGAGACCGGATTTCGATCGCGCCAACCAAAGCGCTCGGCGCCTTCGTGCAGACAGCGGACGAGGTTACGTTGGGAGAACGGACGGTTCGGGTTCTCCGGGTCGACCTGGGTGTCATTCCGCACCCGAAGCTCGACGGGATCGATGCCAAGCTTCTCGGCCAACTCGTCCATGGCAATTTCGAGCGCCATCATTCCCGGCGCCTCGCCGGGAGCCCGCATCGCGTTTCCTTCGGGAAGATCCAGGACGGCCAGCCGCATCGAGGTGACACGGTTGGCGCCCGCGTATAACAGCCTTGTCTGATTGACCGCGGTTTCCGGCTGCCCGCCGGGCAGATCGCCCGAGCCGCTTTCATGCGCGATCGCAAGGATCTTCCCGTCTTTCGTGGCGCCGATCCGGATGCGCTGACTGGTGGCCGGACGGTGCGTGGTGTTGTTCGGGATCATCGGCCGCGGCAGCGCAACCTTGACGGGGCGGCCGGCGGCTTTCGCCGCCAGAGCGGCCATGACCGCATCCGAACGCAGGAACAGCTTGCAGCCGAATCCGCCGCCGATATAGGGCGAGATGAAGCGGATGTTCTCCTTTGGGATGCGGAGAGTGGCCGCGAGATCGGTCCTGCCCCAATCGATCATCTGGCTGGAGGTCCAGATGGTCAGCCTGTCGCCCGCCCAGGTCGCGATGGAGGCGTGCGGCTCCATCATCGAGTGGCTCTGGTCGGGGGTCGTGTAGTGTTGGTCGAGCTTGACGGGAGCCTCAGCGAAGGCCTGTCCGAAGTCGCCGGTGCGACTTTCAGGGGGTCCGTCCTTCTCGGGACTGTTCGGGTCCTTTGAAAGGGGTGCCGTCTTCAGCGCCTCCGCGAGATCAAACGCCCCTGCTGCGGGTGCGTAGTCGACCCTGACCAGAGCGGCCGCTGCCCGCGCCTGCTCGAAGCTCTCCGCCACCACCACGGCGATGGCCTGGTGATAGTGGTCGACCTCGGGGCCGCCGAGCAACTTTGCGGTGTTGAACTGACCCTTGCCGAGCTTTCCGACGTTTTCGGCCGTGACGATGGCGATGACGCCCGGCGCCCGGCGCGCCTCATCCAGATGCATCTTCTTGATGCGCCCCTTGCCAATTGCGGCGCCCACAATCACGCCGTAGGTCGGATTACTGACGACGTCATTGTGTTCGTAGGCGTAGGTCGCCTTGCCAGTGGTCTTCAGCGGGCCATCGATACGCGGGTGCGGACGTCCGACGACACGCAGGCGATCGATGGGGTTGGTCTGCGCAGGTGTATCGAACTTCATGGCTGCCTCGCTTCGTTCATGGCCGCCGCCACGGTGCGCTCCACCAGAGCCACCTTGAATGCGTTCTTCTCGGTCCACTTCGCGCCGGTGAGCAGGCGGGCTGCGAACCCTTTGGCGCCGCGCGGCAATTCGGTCTCGGCCGCCGCGACCCGCCATGGCTTGGGCGCGATGCCGCCCACCGCCACCCGGCCGGTGCCGTCGCGCTGAAGCACCGCCGCGACGGAAACGAGTGCGAAGGCGTAGGAAGCGCGGTCACGAACTTTCCGGTAGATATGCCGACCGCCGATCGGAGGCGGCAGCGTGACCGCCGTGATCAGTTCTCCCGGCGCAAGCGTCGTCTCCAGGTGCGGCGTGTTGCCCGGGAGGCGATGCAGGTCCGCGAGCGGTATGCGCCGCGTCTTCCCTCCCGGACTGGTGGTCTCGACTTCCGCGTCGAGGGCACGCATGGCGACAGCCATGTCGGAGGGGTGCGTCGCGATGCAGGCATCGCTCACGCCGATCACTCCCAGCTGACGGCTGACGCCGTCGATCGCCGCGCAGCCCGATCCCGGGCTTCTCTTGTTGCAGGGTTGGTTGGTGTCATAGAAATAGGGACAGCGCGTCCGCTGCAGGAGGTTGCCCGCGGTGGTCGCCTTGTTGCGGAGCTGGCCCGATGCACCGGCGAGAAGCGCCCGGCTGAGCACGCCGTAGTCTCTCCTGACCCGTATGTCGGCGGCGAGCACCGTGTTGCGAACCAGGGCGCCGATGCGGAGCCCGCCCTCCGGGGTGTGTTCGATCTTGTCGAAGCCGAGACCATTGACGTCGATCAGGTGCTTCGGCGTCTCGATCTCGAGCTTCATCAGGTCCAGCAGATTGGTCCCGCCGGCGATGAACTTCGCTCCGGGCGTTGCCTGAGCCTGCGTGGCCGCTTGCTCGGCCGAGGTGGCGCGCTGATAAGTGAACTCTCTCATGTCTTGCTCCCGGCGACCTCGACGATGGCCTCGGCGATGTTGGAGTAGGCACCGCAGCGGCAGATGTTGCCGCTCATACGTTCGCGCAACTCCATGTTGGTAAGTTCAGGCGAAGCAGTCAGATCGCCGCTGACATGGCTCGGGATACCCGCCTTGATTTCGTCGAGCACCGCCACGGCCGAGCAGATCTGCCCGGGCGTACAGTAGCCGCATTGGTAGCCGTCGTGCTTGACGAAGGCGGCCTGCATTGGATGCAGCCGATCCGGCTGACCCAATCCTTCAATGGTGGTGATCTTGTCGCCTTCGTGCATGACGGCGAGCGTGAGACACGAATTGATGCGCACGCCATTGACCATCACCGTGCAGGCTCCGCACTGACCGTGGTCACAACCCTTTTTAGTGCCGGTCAGGTGAATATGTTCGCGCAACGCATCGAGCAGCGTCGTGCGGGTGTCAAGTTGAAGGCTGCATGGGTTCCCGTTTACCTCGAACGAGACACCGAGTCCGCGCTGAGCGGGATTGACCCTTGCCGGCTGCGCTTGCGCAGCAGGGACGACGCCGATCATGGCTGTCGCAGTCCCGGCCGCGAGAATGCGCCGCCTTGATATTTCCAGTTCTGATTTTTGCATATCATCACCGCTCGGTTCGCTGCGCGCTGGGGCTGGATTGAAGAACAGTTCCGTCGAACAACAAGTCCCGCGCGGCGCGCAAGTTCGTGCAGATCGCTTGAATGAGACGATGAATGTTTCTCATCAATGGCGGCAGGGCGAACTGCCTCATTGTTGAGCAGTCGCATGCGAACTTATGCGCGACCCGGCGTAGGCCAGGAGAGCAGAGACACATGGGCTGGTCCAACGCATCAGCGGCGGATGGCAGATCACGGCCAAGGGACGGGCGGTGCTCGTGTTCATGGAAGCCCGCCCCGCTGCGCCCGAACCGATCCAGGCGCCTTTGGTCGAGGAGGGCACGGCTGCGATACTCGCTGCGCCGCAGGTTCCTCCGCTGCGGCAGCCCGTTGATCGAGCAAAGCGGCGGCGCGAACGCCGCGAACGTCGCCGCAAGGCGCGAACGAGCGAGGGCGAACGCCTCCTGAAGTGTCCTAGCGAGCCGGCAAGGCGCCAAAAGAGGAGGTCGGGAGCCGAACCCGCCCGCTATCGCCAGCCGCGACCGCTCCGCCGGCCCTGACCGCGCCCGGCACCCCACACTTGAATGGAGGGCCCGTTTCCGCCGACGAGAGCACGTGCCGTTTCAGGCCGGCCTGGAAGCGGTCGATGAGGACACAGGGCGTCGGGAGGGCCGGTCAGTGCGATGATCGCCTTGGGTCCGAGCTCGATTAGATCCTGAGCGGCATCCGCTCGAGGTCCAGGCCGGCAGTGGTGATGTTCTGGCCAAGCTCTCCCGGCCGCACCTCGAAGCCCGCCTTCCAGAAGACCTACTAAGAGTTCGTTGGCAATCAGGTGCACCTGCCGGAGATTGGTTAGGCGGGGCCGCCGACGGGCGAGATAGCGATGCCGGACGAACTCGCCAGCGCGGGCGTCGCCTTCGACACCATGGCCTTCCACGAGCACGATGCGATTCTGCGGCGATTTGCTGAAGTGGTGACCGCGATCGGCGGCGACCGCGACATCGATGCCTTTGAGGATCCGGAAATCCTTGCCGAAACGCTTGTTCAAGCGGTCCGCTTCTCGATGCCGATGCGCGATCTCCTCCACAGAAAGACCGCCGGCGTAGTGCGCGGACTTGGAATGGTCGGCGACCCCGAAATACACGAAAACCAGCGCGCTGGCGCGTAGCCTTGGCCATCGTCTGCAGGGTCTCGGTGCCGTCGGAGGCATCCGTGTGGCAGTGAAGGACACCGCGCAGGTCCTGATCGGTGACAAGCTTCGGGAGCTTGCCTTTCAGAGCCAGCTCGAGCTCGCTCCGCCCCTCCCGGAGTTCGGGATGGAGAGGCCGCCTCCACGGCAAACGTACGGATTGATGCGAAATGCGGTTCGGCCATGACCGGGCGAGATACCATTCAAACTGTTAGTGCCCGCTGAGCCATCACTTTGATCAAGTGGGCCCGATAATCCGAGGAGCCATGAAGATCGCTCATCAAGCCATCGGCGGAAAGCTTGACGCCGTCGAGTGCAGTTGCAGACCAACTCGCTTTCAGCGCCGCCTCGATCGCCGGAATCCGTATGACGCCGTTTTGCGATGCGCCGGTGGCCGCGACGCGGACGTCACCTGCCGGATTCTTGGCGACGAATACGCCGGTCAGGGCGAAGCGTGACGCAGGATGGGGGAATTTAGAGTATCCCGCCTTGGCCTGGACGGGAAACGATACCGCGGTGATAATTTCGCCGTCGTCGAGCGCGGTCGCAAACAAGCCCTTGAAGAAATCATCCGCCGAGATCGAGCGCTTGTTGGTCTTGATCGTCGCACCGAGCGCCAGAACTGCCGCCGGATAGTCGGCGGCGGGATCGTTGTTGGCGAGCGAGCCGCCGATCGTGCCACGATGCCGCACCGCCGGATCGCCAATCAGCGAGGCCAAGTGAGCCAGTGCCGGGATCGCCTTTTGCACGGCACCGCTGTTAGCCACGTCGTAATGAGTCGTCGCGGCCTTGATACTGATCCCGTCGCCGGTTGATTCGATGCCGATTAGATCCTTGATCTTTGCGAGATCGATCACGTCGGACGGCGAGGCCAGCCGCTGCTTCATGACGGGAATGAGCGTATGGCCGCCGGCGAGATATTTCGACTCCGAACCCTTGGCGAACATAGCAGCGGCTTCGTCGACCGAGGAGGGGCGATGATAAGTTGTCTCGTACATGAGTGTGCTTCCTCTCAACCGTGGATGGCATGCCAGACGCGATTGGGCGTCGCCGGCATTTCGAGTTTGTTGCTGTCGATCGCATCCGTGATCGCGTTGATCACGGCGGCCGACGCGCCGATCGCGCCAGCCTCGCCGCAGCCCTTGACGCCGAGCGGATTGCCCGGACAGAGCGTCGGCGTATGCGACAGTTTGAAGGACGGCAGGTCGTCGGCCCGCGGCATAGCGTAGTCCATGAACGACGCCGTTACCGGCTGGCCGTTGCCGTCATAGACAGCGGCTTCCAGCAGCGCTTGGCCGATGCCCTGGGCGAGGCCGCCATGGACCTGGCCTTCGACGATCATCGGGTTGATCAGCCGGCCGAAATCGTCGGCGGCGACGAAGTCGACAAAGTCGTCTTGCCGGTGCCGGGATCGATCTCGAGCTCGCAGATATAGGCGCCGGCTGGGAAGGTGAAGTTGGTGGGATCGTAGAACGCCGTCTCCTTCAAGCCAGGCTCCATGCCGTCAGGCAGATTGTGTGCGGTGTAGGCGGCGAGCGCGACCATCGGCAGGGCGATCGACTTGTCGGTGCCGGTGACCTTGAACTCGCCTTTTTCGATCACGATGTCGGTCTCGGATGCTTCCAGCGCATGCGCCGCGATCTTCTTGGCCTTGGCCTCCACCTTCTCCATCGCCTTGATGATGGCGGTGCCGCCAACCGCGAGCGACCGCGAACCGTAGGTGCCCATGCCGAATTGTACCTTGTCGGTATCGCCATGTACGATCTGCACCTGGCTGATCGGCACGCCGATCCGCTCCGCGATCAATTGCGCGAATGTCGTCTCGTGTCCCTGGCCGTGGCTGTGCGATCCCGTCAGGATCTCAATGGTGCCGACCGGATTGACGCGGACTTCCGCGGACTCCCACAGGCCGACGCCGGCGCCCAGGCTGCCGACCGCCTTCGACGGCGCGATGCCGCAGGCTTCGATGTAGCAGGAGACGCCGATGCCGCGCAGCTTGCCTTCGGATTTGGCTTTCGCCCTGCGGGCGGCGAAGCCGGCATAGTCGATCGCCCTCATTGCCGCGTCGAGCGAGGCGCCGAAATCGCCGATGTCATAGGCCATGATAACCGGCGTCTGATATGGGAATTGCGTGATGAAATTCTTCCGGCGCAATTCCGTCGGATCGACCTTCAACTGGCGCGCCGCGGTTTCCATCATCCGTTCGATCAGGTAGCTCGCCTCGGGGCGGCCCGCGCCGCGATAGGCATCGACCGGCGTGGTGTTGGTGTAGACGCCCATCACCTCGGCATAGATGGCCGGGATCACGTACTGCCCAGACAGCAATGTCGCGTAGAGATAGGTCGGCACCGCCGACGAGAACAGCGACATATAGGCGCCGAAGTTGGCGTGGGTCTTCACCCGCAGTCCCAAAATCTTGTTGTCCTTGTCGAACGCCATCTCGGCCTTCGAGATGTGGTCGCGGCCATGGTGATCGGTGAGAAAGGCCTCCGTCCGATCGCCGGTCCATTTCACCGGACGGCCTACCTTCTTCGACGCCCATAGCGCCACCATCTCTTCCGGATAGATGTAGATCTTCGACCCGAACCCGCCGCCGACATCGGGCGCGATCACCCGCAATTTATGCTCCGGGGCGATGTTGTAGAACGCCGATAACACGAGGCGGGCGACGTGCGGATTCTGCGAAGTCGTGTAGAGCGTATAGTGCTCTTCGGCGGTCTCGTAATTGGCGATCGCCGCGCGGGGCTCCATCGCATTCGGCACCAAGCGGTTGTTGGAGAGTTCCAGCGTCACCACATTGGCGGCTCTGCTGAAGGCAGCCTTTACCGCGGCCTCATCTCCGATATGCCAGTCGTAGACCACATTACCCGGGGCTTCGGGATGCAGTTGCGGCGCGCCCGGCTTAATCGCCGCGCGGATGTCGGGAACAGCCGGCAATTCCTCGTAATCAACGACGACGGCTTCCGCTGCGTCCTTTGCCAAATTCTTGGTTTCGGCGATCACGACCGCGACCGCCTGGCCGACAAAGCGCACTGTCTCCGGCGCCATCGCCGGCCACGCACCCATTTTCATCGGCGTGCCGTCCTTTGAGGTGATGGCCCAGCCGCAAATCAGATTGCCGACCTTGTCGTCGACGATCTGCTGGCCGGTCAGCACGGCGACCACGCCCGGCATCTTCAGCGCCGCCGCGGAGTCGATGCCCTTGACCTTGGCATGCGCGTGGGGACTGCGAATGAAATGCGCGTGGGTCAGACCCACCAGTTTGACGTCGTCGACGTAGCGTCCCTTGCCCGTAATGAAACGGCGGTCTTCCTTGCGCACGACGCTTGCGCCAATGCCTTCAACGCCCATGTTCTGTCCTCCCAACCATAGTTTTTGTTTCCGCCGTTCCATCGAAACGCGTATTGAATTTCGGTAGCGGCGGCCCGCGACAGCTATTCGGCCGCCTGCGCGACCTTCATGCGGCCGGCCGCATCGAGCACCGCCTTGACGATGTTGTGGTAGCCGGTGCAGCGGCAGATGTTGCCTTCCAGCTCCTGCCGGATGGTTTCCTCGTCGAGCTGGCCGCTATGGCGGTGCACAATATCGATCGCCGACATGATCATGCCCGGGGTGCAATAGCCGCACTGCAGGCCGTGATTATCGCGGAATGCCGCCTGCATCGGGTGCAGTTCGTCGCCCTTGGCGATGCCCTCGATAGTGGTGACATTGGCGCCAGCAGCCTGGCCGGCCAGCACGGTGCAGGATTTGACCGCCCGGCCATCGATATGGACGACGCAGGCGCCGCACTGGCTGGTATCGCAGCCGACATGGGTGCCGGTCAGGTTCAGATTTTCGCGCAGCAGATGAACGAGGAGGGTTCTGTCTTCAATATCTGCAGAGACAGCGTTACCGTTCACTTCTAATTCGACTCTCGACATATCCGCTCTCCCGGCATTTTTTCAGAAACTTTGTCTAAATCGACGGCAGCGCCCACCAGAATCGCCCTTCTCAATGGCCGGTACGCAACCAGATATCAAACGATCAAGCTGGACGCTTCGCAACGAGTTCACGCTCCAGTCGCGACTTCGAGCTTCATTAGAAGCTCATCCTTCCAGCGGACGTTGGCACTATTCTTACTTAAGCAAGCGACAAAAGCTCGTCATAGCACCGGTCAAAATAAAACGGATGGTACCAGCGCATTGGATGATTCCTACGACGCGAACGCCAAGGAGGCTTCTGTACTGATAGCCGCATTACCGCGAAGCAGCGCGCAAAGGACAGAGCTCTCAGTTATTCGGCGCCGGATAAAGGGAGGCGCACTCGATAAGCGTGCCGCCAGGCTCTCACCCGGAAATTGTAGCTTGGTGCTCTCGCCCGATCATCACGGCGCAAGCCAATCATGGGTGCGGGGTGATGCCGCGATGCGCAACTGCGAAATCTCCAGCGCGTTGCGGTCCACAACCTTCAATGAATGATCCAAAACCACGTTGCGACGGCGGTCGAACGGCGCACACCTCTCCGGATCGTCGTCCAGCCAGAGTGCCACGATGACACTTCCGTTCGACACGAACAACTGCGCGATTACTGGTCCTGCAACGTTTGCAAAGCGCCTATTGGCTTGCCGCGCACAACCAGTCGAACGGAACACCCCATTCTAAACGCCGGCAGCAACGAAGATCATAAATCATCGCATCTGGAAGAGCCGCGCACCGAGTGCGAGCCGTACCCTACGCCGCAGGACTCTTTTGGTGCTCTCAGGAATCAGGAAGTGTTCCAGCGGGCGATGGCATCATCGTCGCGGCCATCGGAATCAACCCATGACGTCCCCCGCGAGTACTGCTCTGATTTCCAGAACGGCGCGTTGACCTTCAAATAGTCCATCAGGAATTCGGCGCTCAGAAAAGCTGCCTGCCGGTGGGCCGAGGCCGTCAGCACCAGCACGATATTGTCTCCCGGCGCCAAGCGGCCGTAACGATGGATGACGGTGACGCCAGTGAGCGGCCAGCGTGTGGTCGCTTCATCGACATGGCGCCTGATCTCCGCATACGCCATGCCGGGGTAGTGTTCTAGCGTCAGCCCGGTAATGATGCCGCTTGCCCCGCCGTCACGGCAGATGCCGTTGAAGCTGACAAGGGCGCCAATATCAGTCCGCCCGCGCGTGAGTGAGAGGATTTCGCGCGAGACGTCGAAATCGTCTTGCTGCAGGCGAATGGTAATGGGAATAGTCGTACGCACGGCACCCATCAGCCGCCGGTCATGGGCGGGAAAAATGCAATCTCGCCGGCACCCTCGATGTTCGCGTCGAGCATGACATGGGTATGATCGATCGCGGCTCGAACGACCGCCTTCTCGAAAGCATAGGCATATTCGTCACCACGACCAACCAGCCATTGTATCAGGTCATTAATCGTTCGCACCGACGGCGGCGGGTCGATGGTCTCTTCCGTCTTACCCACGCGCTCACGCACCCAAGCGAAATAGATCACCTTCATCGACCCTCGCAAGCGAACTGCCATAAACAGGGAGAGTCGGCCATCGCATCGAGGCCTCAATTGATTGGCACGACATTGAGATCGGCACGCAACAGCGACGAGGCATGGAGATCTCTGCTTAATTGGCGAACTTTTTCATCCAGCCGATAGCTGGACTGGATTCGCTCTTAGGGGCCGTGCCGAGATATTTTGACTACCCGCAGCATGGGCTCTGGCTTACTTTGGATACCAGCGTGGTGAAGAATTTTTCGGCCATGTTCTTCACCACACCGACGATCAAACGAGACCCAAGCTGCGCGAGCTTTCCACCTATCTGAGCCTCTATCTCGTACGTTAGTACGGTGCTATCCCCCGCGTCTCGGAGATGAACACGCGCGCCGCCCTTGGCAAAGCCCGCAACACCCCCTGATCCTTCGCCCTGGATTCGATAACCGTTATTGGGATCGATCTCGCTCAATTCAACTCTTCCGGTGAAGCGCGCTTTCAATGGACCTATCTTAGCGAGTATGGTCGCAGCAAACTCAGTCTCGGAAAGCATCGAGAGAGTTTCACAGCCCGGGATACACTCTCTAAGAATGTTTGAGTCATTGAGTGCGGCCCACACCGCGCTTTGCTTCGCCGGAATCGTATAGCTTCCCGTGAGATCCATTGCGCTTCTATTCCATGCTGGTCGGAAAACTATCAGCAGCTCAACTCGTTCGCTGCACTATAGTTTATCAACATGAAGTGCGGAGTACCGGTTAGCTTGTATCTAATGGTGCCATACCCTTGGGTCTTGCTTATTCCAAAATGGCGGTACACCCGACGACGGGGATCAATCAAGACAATCTACGACAGACGTTCGTGAGCGCCGGGACCTGGCCAAGCGGCGTTGGCGTAACAACGTCTGATCGGAAAACACGATGATGAATTTAAGTCTAACATTCACGGCCACGCTGGTAAGCGACCGTTGGTAAAAGGGTTCGGCGCCAATGAGTCCAAGACCCGCGAAAGGCATTGTGGCTCTCGCTCGCACTGAGCCGCCTGAATTAGTTTAAGTGCTTCTGTGGAGCGCTGCGGCTGCCGAGCATTGGCCGCCCTTGCTTGGATCGAACAATGTCGAATAGACGGGGCTCTGGCGGCTCGAGACCACGGTGATCATTCATGCCTACGGGCCTGCATTGTCATCTGCAGGCCCGCAAGCTGTTAATGTCGAATACCTAGGCCGTCACTAACGCGACCGGTTTTGGCTCATGCATGCCCCGCGCTGCGTTCCTGCCTACAATCCGCTCCACTTGAACGAGGTTGTCCGAGAATGTGGGACAGTTTCCCATCCCGCCAAACCGAGCCGCAGACACGCTATTGACAGTGCCCTCCTCGTTGTGAGTCCGCCAATATCCGACGGTAGTAACAACCAGCCCGGCCTGAACATCGCCGGTTACGTGGGCGACGCCTTCGAAGCCTCCGGTCCGATTGTACACTTTGACCTTATCGCCGTGTTCAATCATTCGCTCAGTTGCGTCTTGCGGACTAAGGAGAACGAACTGATCGCCCTGCAGTCGTCGCTTCTTGGCTTCGTTGGCGTAATTCGTGTTCAAGAACGCGTGGCTTTTCGGAGCTATGATGCTCAGGGGATAAAGCTTCGCGAGTTCAGGCTCGTCAGCCGCACTCTCGTATGGCCGCGTGTAACCGGGAAGCGGCTCGATAGGCTCCCCACTCTGCATCTCGTTATACAATTGACGGAATGGCGGTGCGACGAAATTTGTCGCGTTGGTGAGTAGGATTTCGCACTTGCCGGACGGCGTCTTGAAATTCCCCTCTGCATGAGGCGTCCGCGTATCTGCCGCACCCAGGTTCAGTTTCGCGTAGCCTTGCGTCCGAAGGAGCTCCATATCGATGCCCTGTACCTGCGGCGCGGTCCAATCTATCGTGCTTTCAACCAACTCTATGTCCGATTTGATGAACTCAGGATCCGTGAAGCCCATTGTTTTCGCCAGCCTACGGAAAATCTCCGCGTTCGAGCAGGCTTCACCGGGCGGCTCGATCGCTTTTTGATTGAGCGTAAGGTAGAAATGCCCCCAAGAGAACATCATGTCATCGTGTTCGGCCGCCATCGTCGCTGGCAAGACGATATCGGCATATGCGGCGGTATCGCTTACGAAATGATCCGCCACCACAGTGAATAGATCTTCCCGCTGAAGTCCTCTGACGATTTTGTCGACGTCCATCGCTTGGGTCACGGGATTTGTATTGTACACCATTAGTGATTTGATCGGCGGATCAAGCTTAGTCTCACCTAGCAGAGCCTCTCCCAACTTGAGAAGATTCACGACGCGCGTGCCCGGTTTGATCCAATCCGGTCGGCAGATCGCTCCGAAGTTCACGGGGAACTCCCACAAGGGAGCTTGATAAATGCCGCCGGCAACGTCTTTCCAGGCACCGGTCAAGGCAGGAAGCGCAATGACGGCGCGGATGGCTTGTGCTCCGCCCGCAGTACGCTCAAGCGCTACGCCGATACGAATGGACGCATTTCGTGACTGACCGTATTCACGGGCCAGCTTTCGTATGTCGTCGGCGCGGACACCGGTGATCTTCTCGGCCCATTCCGGCGTGCAGGTGGCCGCTTGTTCCTTGAGCCTCCGGAAAACCCAATACGTACTTGTCGACATAGTCGCGATCGACGAGACTCTCTGCGATCAGCGTCTGGATCATTGCCATTGCAAGAGCGCCGTCGGTTCCCGGCTTTGGCGCGATGTGCCAGTCGGCCTGCTTGGCAGTCCGCGACTTGTAGGGGTCGATAACTACGACTTTTGCACCCTTTTGGCGCGCCTCCATGACAAAGGGCCAATGATGCAGGTTAGTGCTGAGTGAGTTGCAACCCCAGATGATGATGTATTTCGAGTAGGCGAAGCTTTCCGGGTCCAGCGCGTTTGTGGGTCCGACGGTGAGGAGCCAGGCCGTGGATGATCCTGAGGCGCAATAGGTCTTCTCGCAAACAGTAGCGCCGAGCTTGTTGAAGAACGCGTCGCCAACCGTAAGGCCCTGCACGAGACCCTCATTGCCGAGATAGCTCACTGGCATAATGGCTTCTGCGCCATCGCCTGAAATAATTTTCGTCCAGCGCTGTTTGATTTCCGAGAGTGCCTGATCCCAACTGATCCGCACGAATGATCGGCTGCCCTTTGGTCCATTACGCTTCAGCGGATATAGCACGCGATCCGCGTTGTAATGACGATCGGAGTAATCGTTCAGTTTCACGCATAGTCCGCCTCGGGTGATCGGGTGCTTGGGGTTTCCGCGAACGTTGGTTAACTTGTCGCCTTCCACCGTATAGAGCATTGCGCAGGTGTCGGGACAATCGTGGGGGCAACCGCCAAAAAATTCCCGCGTATTCGCCTTCGTCGTTGAAGTGCTGGCGGACATCGACATATTCCTTCTACCGTCAGGTCAGGGGAAATCTGCGCTTGGGACTTGCGGTCGCCAAGAGCGGCCTTTTCGCAGTTAAATCCAACGGCTCAACCGAATTGAGTACCGGTTACCGCAATTCTCTTGGTGCCAGCTCGGCTTTGCAGCCCGGCCGGACCTAGGCCTTTCATTTGAACCGGTACTTCACCGATGGGCCTTCGAGTCGAATTATTGATGAATCCTTGGTCGTGCGCTTTGCATGTCAACAAAATATGGCGGCAACATCATTATGAGATCGCATGCCCCCCTCCTCGTAGACTCGTTCGGGCGCCGAATTGAATATTTGCGGCTTTCGGTTACGGATCGATGCGACTTGCGCTGCACCTACTGCATTCCGAAGGGATTTCGAGGGTTTCAGGAACCGGCCTCCTGGTTGCGGTTCGAGGAAATCGAGCGCCTGATCTCCCTTATGGCGCCTCGCGGACTGAAGCGTATTCGCCTAACAGGCGGCGAGCCACTCGTGCGGCGAGATTTGCCAAATCTTGCGGCGCGCCTTGCAGCAATACCGGGCATCGACGACCTATCTTTGAGCACCAATGCGACCCGGTTGCATGCACTCGCGCGACAATTGAAAGAGGCTGGCGTGCGACGCGTCAACGTCAGTCTGGACTCGCTTCGGGCCGATCGAATCGCCGCGATCTGCGGTCGGGACGTCCTCGACGAAATCCTGGCGGGCCTTGCCGCCGCCAAAGAAGCCGGTTTCACGCCAATAAAGATCAATATGGTTGCAATGCGCGGAGTGAATGACGACGAAATCGATGACATGGTCGATTTTTGTATAGAGCAAGGATTTGTTCTTCGTCTGATCGAAGCGATGCCGATGGGGACGACAGGTCGAAATGCCCAGTTCCTTGACCTCCAGCCGGTCCGGCGGCGCTTGCAGCAGGAACGCGGCCTCGTCGCGGGCGATGTGCCCGGAGGAGGGCCGGCGCGATATATGAAAACGCCAGACGGACGATTCAGCATGGGCTTTATCACCCCACTTTCCGAACATTTCTGCGCCACTTGCAATCGGGTGCGGCTGGCGGCCGACGGGACAATGTATCTTTGCCTTGGTCAGCGGGAGCAACTGGCATTCGGTCCACTATTGCGGCGTGGCGCGAGTGACGAGGAGATAGTGGAAGCGCTTCGCTCGGCGATGAACCTAAAGCCGGAGCGTCACGAGTTCAACGAAAAGCCCAGGAAAATTTCACGAATCATGGCCGCGACGGGCGGCTAATCGACTACCACCATGATGTTCGAGTGAGGACCGACAATGCCCCATGTTGTTACCGGAAACTGTACCGACTGTAGATTCACCGATTGCGTTCTGGTCTGCCCGGTGGCGTGTTTCCACGGCGACGATCAACGCATGTACATCGATCCGATTGCATGCGTTGATTGCGCCGCATGCGTTCCAGCCTGCCCGGTTCACGCTATCAGCGAAAGTGCCGACCTTTCGGAAGACCAGCTGATGTGGATTCAGATTAACGCTGACAAATCTAGTGGCACCCCCGTGATCCGGACTAAGCAAACGCCGTTGCCGGGTGCGGACGAACGACGAGCCGCCTTGGGCTATCTCTAGACGCATCAAACCGAAGTTGACCCACCCGTGAACAGAATTGGAACAGCCAATAACCCCTTACGTGTTGCGATCGTTGGGAGCGGGCCCAGCGGTTTTTACGCGGCTGAGGCTTTGCTGCAATCGGAACACACGACCGAGGTCGACATTCTCGAACGCCTCCCCGTCCCTTACGGATTGGTTCGCTATGGTGTCGCGCCTGATCACCCGCGCTTGAAGGATGTCGCGGATACCTACGCGGCAATCGCTCAGCATCCGCGTTTTTCATTCATCGGCAACGTGTCATTCGGCAAGGATTTCACTCTCAAGGAGTTGGCAGATTGCTATCACGCCGTGATCTTTGCCACGGGCGCGGCAACGGACCGGAAGCTTGGCATCCCTGGCGAAGATATTCAGGGAAGCCACGCCGCTACCTCCTTTGTGGGATGGTACAACGGTCATCCCGACTACCGAGATCTTGAGTTCGATCTATCGAGCGAATCCGCCGTCATAGTCGGACAGGGCAACGTCGCAATCGACGTTTGCCGGATCTTGGCGAAGTCAGTCGATGAATTGCGAAGGACCGATATCGCATCACACGCACTGGACGCCTTGGCCGAGAGCCGCATCCGCGAGATTCATCTCATTGGGCGCAGAGGTCCGGTCCAGGCACGCTTCACCACAAAGGAATTGCGCGAACTCGGTCAGCTGCCCGAATGCGATCCTTTTGTAGACCCTGATGACTTGCTCTTGAGCGAGACGTGCAAGTCCGAACTCAGCGACGTTCGCGAGCCGGCGCGCGCACGCAATTTTGAGATATTTCGGACCTTCGCTTCGCGACGGCAGGAAAAGCCGAAGTGCTGCCGTATCCACTTCTTCCTGAGCCCACGAGAGGCACGTGGAGGACATAAGCTCGAGGAGCTGATTCTTGAGCGGACCCGGCTCGTGGGCGCCGCCGGTCGCCAAGAGTCGATCGGCACCGGAAAGATGGTGTCGATCAAGACAGGGTTGGTGATTCGTAGTGTCGGCTACAGCGGACTTCCGTTGGAAGAAATTCCATTTGATGAGAAGCTCGGCACGGTTCCCAATAACGACGGCCGCGTGGCGATGGCCTCGTCGAACGGACTTCCAGTCTACGTCACCGGGTGGATCAAACGTGGGCCGACTGGAATCATCGGGACGAACCGAGCGGATAGCATGGCAACCGTTGCGGCACTTCTCGCGGATCTGCCGAACTTTGGCTCTCAGCACAAGCCCGGCCGCGAGGCGTCGGTCCTCCTGTTGACCCAGCGGTCGGTGCGGCCAGTCTCTTTCCGTGATTGGGAAGCGATTGACCAAGCGGAGAAGGCGCGTGGCCTGCCTCTTGGCAAGCCGCGAGAGAAATTCACGAGAATACTTGAGATGCTTGCGGCGAGCGATGCCTAGCTATACGTTTCTGGGCATCCTGGGAATTGCTTTGAGATTATGGGATGCGGCAGGAGCGTTTTTGAGTTGCCGACGAAACGGTCTCTGCTCGCGACGAGTCGGAATGACAACGCAGCCGCGGCCTGGCGCAACGTTACGACCGACGAATGATAGGAGCTGGATATGCAATTAGCTCTTGAAATTGACCTTTCGGCTGCGTCTTTGCAAGCTCAGGTTTTCAAGCAAATCCGCGGACTGATTGTGTCTGGCCGCCTGCGGCCCGGTGCACGCCTTCCCGGCAGCCGCGCCTTGAGCGAGCAGCTCGGAGTGTCGCGCAATACGGTCATCCTCGCTTATGAAACGTTGACGGCCGAAGGGTATCTGGAATCCCGGGAGGGCGCGGGAACATACGTGTCGAATGCGCTTCCCGATGATTCTGTTAGCGGTTGTGAACGCTTTCGCCAAAAACGCCACCCATACCAAACCGATCCACTTGTTCGTTCCGGTCGCAGAGGAAGCCGAACGATCCACGCTCCCCAACGAAATCGTTTGCGACTTCGCGCTTGAGAGCACCGATCCCGCTTGCTTTCCGCGCAGCGTATGGCGGCGGCTGACCAACTGGCGGATGCAATCATCAAAATTCAACTTGACGTATTCCGGCACACCGCAGGGACTTCGGGAACTGAGGGAAACGCTTGCCGGGTATCTCGGTGCTTCTCGCGGGATTTCGTGCAGTCCTGCTCAAATCGTAATCGTCACCGGTGTACAGCAGGCGCTGAACGTCGCTGCTCACCTCTTTGTCCGCGCAGGTACGGCGGTAGCAATGGAAGCGCCTGGCTGCAGTGCAACTGCGCATCTTTTCCGGGCCTATGGCGCCAATATTGCGCCGGTTCCTGTCGATCAAAGCGGCGTCGTCGTGGGGCATTTGCCGCAATCTGGCGCCAGCGTCGCCTTCGTCACACCGGCCCGTCAGTATCCGATGGGGGTCATGTTGTCTGCCTCCCGACGCGAAGTGTTGCTGGACTGGGCTAATCAAACAGATTCTCACATCGTCGAAGTCGATTTCGACACCGAGATCCGATATCAGGGCTCGCCTCCGCCGCCTCTGAAGAGCCTCGATACTTACGGCCGGGTGGTCTACGTCGGCTCGTTTGCAGCTTCCATCGGACCGGGGCTGAGGGTGGGATACATGGTTCTGCCGACCCACTTGGTGAAGCCTGCCGTCCATGCGGCTTCCCTGCTCGATCACGGCTTTCCGTGCACCGGTGTCCCCTGGCTCGAACAGGCCGTGCTCAATGATTTCATTGAAACAGGCGCCTTTGAAAAACACCTGCGAAAAATTCGCAGAACCTACATGGCGCGACGCGACTGCTTGGTTGCTGCCATTCAGAAGCATGTCGGATCGGCACAAATAAACCCGGTGCACTGTGGCACGCATTTGGTATGGGAATTGCCGCCAGACTTTCCCAGCGCATTCAAATTGCAGACCCTGATGCTGAAACAGCAAATCGGCGTCTATACATTGCGCGACCAGAATATCGGGGATGCCGACTATCTGGAGAATTGCGATCGATATCTCTTGTTGGGATTCGCAGCACTGACGGAACCGGCTATCGAAGAGGGAATCTCAAGGCTCGCCAAGGTGCTTTGAAGAATCCATACAAGATGTGGACTCGGTCACATTGAACGGCTCTTCAATCGGGCTCGTCTGCGCGCCCAGCACGCTTCCCGGCCTAGCCGGGAGCGAAATAGGTCCACAACCTAAGTTTTCCCCTTAACTGGTACCATCGGCTTTGCCTGCACTGGCGCTGTGATGAGCAGCCCCGGCTCACTAAATTAAGTTTGGAAATTGCGGGCGTGCTTCTACTGCGACGGCGCCAGCAGTAAGAGGCGCCAGCGGAAGTTTTCCACGTCGGTCGATGGCGCCATTGGCAGACTACTACAAGGGAGTAAAAAAGATGAGTGGCACGGCTACAAATCTGGGCGACTATGAAGCCATCTCAAAGGTCGTTCAACACTATCTGGATGGCGCAAAATCGGGCAAGGGAAGCGACATGAAACCCGCCTTCCACAAGGACGCTACGATCTTTGGATATGTCGGACCTGATCTGTTTGCGGGACCTATCCAGGGCCTCTACGATTGGAATGACCAGAATGGCCCCGCCAAAGACATCAAGTCTCGCATTTCGGAAATCGACATCGTCGGGACAATCGCGAATGTGCGCTTGGAGATCGACAACTGGACGGGGTCGCGCTTCACGGACATGTTCACGTTGCTGAAGTTGGACGGCAAGTGGCAGATCATGAATAAGGTCTTCCATCTCCACAGTTGATGTGGGTCGACATTCAAAAAGTGCCCTCCGCCGAAGGCATTTGGCAGCGTGATGCCCCGTTGCCGCACCACATTATGGTGTCTTCAAAAAAGACCATCGGCGGCTATCATTTGACCCTCATTCAGGGCTTGCGCGAGATCGATAAATTGTCGATCTCGCGCAATGAATAGTGATGGTCAGCTGTCATTTCTAACTTCCTCTCTACGGAGTTTCCCCGTGAGAGCACCTGGATCCGACTTCGGTCGGGTCCACTTTTTCGTTTCAACTCCGAGAAGCGCCAGTATCGGAAATCAGTGCTTCGCTATTTCTTAGTGTCAGCGCGATTCTCCGTCCATTGCAGGATTGCGCGCGCGACGCCATCGGCGATGCGTCGCGGGCGTTCGCCGATGCCACTGAAGCCGGCGCGATCCGGCGGTCGCGGGTCCACCTCAATGACCTTGTCGTTGGGTAGAACCCAGACGCCCGGTCGGGTCAGCCCACGCAAGGTTCCCGGGATAGGCGCGCGCAAGGGCGCGTCCCCGATCATCGCCACCACGTCGCCGGCAAAAACTGGATCGCCTATGGCGCGGTCTGAGTGAAGAACTCCTGCAATCGGCGCATAGACGTTCCGTTCTCGACCAACGCCCTCGATAGGGCGCGGGTCGCCCGCCAGCGGCAGCGTCGCGCCCTCGTGCAATACATCGCCGAGCCGATCGTCCCACTGCGTTTCAATCGCGATATCTGCCGTTAACCCGGCGACATGACCCGGCCCAAGGCCGATCGTCAGGGAAGCGATGCCGCGTTCAGGGGCTGCCTTATTGCGTTTACGCATCCGCGCATCGACAACAACGTCCCAATGGCGTGCATCAAGCCAAGTTTGAAGGTCGCCTATGACGAGGGGAATAGAGACGCGCTCACGCAGCACGCGCGGCAACTCAGCGACAACATCGCAGCGGCGCGCGATAACATTGTCCAGCGTGGCCTCGCCATCAAAGAAGGCGTCGGTATATGCCATGCCACGGCGGTGGACCTTAGGCGTTTCGCTTTCGTGGTGGATCGCGACCGCGCAGCCGAGCCTGAAAAGGCCGAGGGCGACCGCCGACGCGACATCGCCCAGTCCCCTGACCAATGCCGAACATCTTGCGTACCCTGTCGCTGCCTCGCTGCGCCCGTCGGGCAGCGGCAAGACAACGACGCCGCGTCTAATCCGCATCTGGGTGCGCGCTAATGAGTACGCACGTTAGCACTACTTTGGCAGATTGTCTGTTTTGCCGTGCTTTATAGGATTCCCGAATCAATTTTTCAATGATTCATGGGTGGTCGGCTCTTGGAGGGCTGACCATGGCGGGATGGGAAGACGAACTTGAACGCTGGCTGATGCCGTTTTTGGACCGGCTGGGTCATAAGACTAGGCAGCGGATGTGTCCTCTGTATGTCGCGGGACTGATCGGTCCTGGCGATCGCAAGAGCGTTCAGCCGATGGCGGAGCGCCTTGTCACGGGCAACTACGATCAGTTGCACCATTTCATTGCGGACGGTGTCTGGGACGCGACGCCGCTGGAGACGGAGTTGCTTAACCAGGCGGACCGACTTGTCGGCGGTAGCGATGCGGTGCTCGTTATTGATGACACGTCACTGCCGAAGAAAGGCGAACGCTCGGTCGGTGTTGCGGCTCAATACGCGTCGGCTCTTGGCAAAACGGCAAATTGCCAAACGCTGGTGTCTTTGACGCTTGCGCGCGGTGAAGTGCCAGTGATGGTCGCGTTACGTCTCTTTCTGCCTGATAGTTGGACAAGCGACGTGTCCCGTTTGAAGCGCGCTCGCGTGCCAGTCGAACACCGAACGCCACGGTCCAAGCCGGAAATTGCTTTAGCCGAGATCGACCGCGCAATGGCAGCCAACGTGCACTTTGGATGTGTGCTGGCGGATGCAGGATACGGACTTAGCGCACCGTTTCGACAAGGGCTAACGGAGCGCGGGCTGGCCTGGGCGGTCGGCATCCCTCGACACCTGAAGGTGTATCCGGTTGATGTGAAGCTCATTTGGCCGATTACCAAAGTCCGCGGGAAACCACGAAAGCACCACGTGCCCGATATCTTATCGATTGCGGCAGAACAAATGCTGGCCAGTGCCAAATGGAAAGCCGTAAGCTGGCGCAGCGGGACGAAAGGTCGGCTGAAAGCCCGATTTGCTGCTCTCCGTGTCCGCACCGCCGACGGCCCTCCTCAGCGGATTTGGGATAAGGGTCAACAGCATCTCCCGGGCGACGAAGCCTGGCTCATTGGCGAGCAACGTGCCTCAGGGGAGAAGAAATACTATCTTGCCAATCTTCCTGCGGCGACGGATCTGCGCACACTGGCCGCCACCATCAAGGCAAGATGGATTTGTGAACAAGCGCATCAGCAGTTGAAGGAGGAGCTCGGACTTGATCACTTCGAGGGGCGATCATGGCAGGGTCTTCATCGTCACGCGCTGATGACAATGATTGCCTACGCCTTCCTGCAGCATCGCCGCCTCGCACACGCGGGGCGGAAAAAAGAATCAACGGATCTCCGCCTCAGCCAACCATGCCCGCCGTTCGTCACGCCATCGTCGATCTCATTCTTCGGCCGCCCTCTCAGCGGTGTCCGCACTGCCGAAAACAAATCGTTGAAAAACACTGGCGTAAATGGATTCTGCCAAAGTAGTGCTAGTACGAGGCGTCCGACAGAACGTACCGCGCGCCTTTGTCGGCAATCATGATTGTCGGCGTATTGGTGTTGCCAGAGGTGATAGTTGGCATTACCGATGCATCGATGACGCGCAACCGATCCAGCCCGATCACGCGTAGGTGCTGATCGACAACCGCCAGGTGGTCATGCGTCAACCCCATTTTCGCTGTGCCGACTGGATGAAAGATCGTCGTGCCGATGTCGCCGGCGGCCCTGGAAAGAGCGGCTTCACTGTCATCAATCGACGGCCCTGGAATATACTCCTTCGGGTAAAAGCGGCGAAGCGCCTGCTGCTTCATTAAACGGCGGGTGACTCGGATCGCATCGGCGGCAACGCGTCTATCCTCGTCGGTCGAAAGATAATTCGGTGCGATAATGGGCTTCACTGAAGGGTCGGCTGAGCGTAGGCGGACGCTGCCGCGGGACGTCGGCCTAAGGTTGCAGGCCGAAACCGTGATCGCTGGAAAGCGATGCAACGGCTCTCCAAACTTGTCGAGGGAGAGTGGCTGGACGTGAAACTGGATGTTTGCGCGATCGAAGTCCGGCGATGACGTAGTAAAAATGCCGAGCTGGGACGGCGCCATGGTGAGAGGGCCCCGCCGGAACAGCGCATACTCGAGGCCCATCAGCGCACGTCCAATCAGCGAGTGGTAGGTTTCATTTAGCGTCTTAGTGCCATGCACAAGGTAGATCGCCCTTTGTTGCAGGTGATCTTGCAGATTGCGCCCGACACCAGGTCTGTCGGCAACAGCGGTGATGCCAAACTCGCCAAGCCACTCTGCCGGTCCTACTCCGGAACGTTGGAGGATCTCGGGCGAGCCGATGGAGCCGGCAGACAGGATCACCTCGCCTTTCGCACGCGCCTCAATCGTGCGTCCGTGCTGCCGAAATCGGACACCCACGGCACGCTTGCCGTCGAACAGCACCTTCTCGACCAAAACCCCTGTTTCAAGACGCAAATTGGCACGATGCAACACAGGCTTCAGGAAGCCCCGCGCTGACGACCAGCGGAAGCCACGCTTCTGATTGACGTGGAAGTAGCCGACTCCTGTGTTGTCCCCGGTATTGAAGTCCGGCGTCATCGGGATACCCATTTCGACTGCGGCCTTCGCCACACTGTCGAGGACATCCCACCTCACTCCCGGCCGCTCCACGCGCCACTCACCGCCGACACCGTGATGTTCAGATTCACCCATAAAATGATCATCGAGGCGCTTGAAGACTGGGCGCACATCATCCCAGCCCCAGCCGGTAAGACCGAGTTGTCGCCAGTGATCGTAATCAGACGCCTGGCCGCGCATGGAGATCATGGCATTGATCGCGGAGGAACCTCCCACCACTTTGCCGCGCGGATACTTCAGCGAACGGCCGTTAAGGCCCGCTTCGCTCACGGTCTCAAACATCCAGTCGGAACGCGGATTTCCGATAGCGAAGAGATAGCCGACTGGAATGTGAAACCAGATCCAGTTGTCGTTGCCACCGGCTTCCAGAACCAGAACTCGGTTGTTGCGATCGGTCGATAATCGATTCGCGACGACGCAACCCGCGGATCCGGCTCCCACGACGATATAGTCATAGTCGCCCTCCAGTTTAGTCCTGGGAACCACCGTCATCTCCAACTGTTTGGGGTTTGCGTTGCATAGCGGGGCGAGTACGCCTGCGTGTCGGGTTCACAACCGCAGTAGTCGCCCTGCACGCTGAGCAACTCAGCGATGGCGGAAGATTGGCGCCCGCTTGTTGACGAAGGCGTTCATACCCTCTTTCTGCCCTTCGGTTGCGAACGCAGCCTGGAACAAAAGACGCTCGTGGCGCAGACCTTCCGAAAGGGGTCCCTCGAACGCGCGATTGACTGCTTCCTTCGCCATCCTCACGGCCGGCGCGTTGTAACCGGCGATCGTATGCGCGGCCTCCAATGCAACCTGCAATAGATCCATACTCGGTACGACGCGCGCAACGAGGCCAACGGCCTTCGCCTCCGCGGCACCGATGGTACGCCCGGTAAGGATGAGATCCATCGCAAGCGATTTGCCGATCGCACGTGTCAGGCGTTGTGAACCCCCTATACCTGGCAAAATGCCGAGCTTGATCTCCGGTTGGCCGAATTGTGCATCTTCCGATGCAATAATAAAGTCACAGAGCAACGCGAGCTCGCAGCCGCCGCCAAGGGCGAAGCCGCCGACGGCAGCTATGATCGGCTTGGAGATAGATCTGATTTCGTCCCAGGGCGCAAGAAAGTCGTTCATGTAGAAATCGGTAAACGGCTTCTCCGCCATTTCTGCGATGTCCGCGCCGGCCGCGAACGCACGCGCGCTGCCAGTGATCACAACCGCCCCGACCTGATCGTCCGTGTCGAACGTCTTCAACGCTGCCAATGTCTCGACCGCCAGTTGACGGCTCAGGGCGTTCAGGCTCTTCGGTCGATTCAAGGTAATGACACCGACACGGTCGCGGCGCTCGACGATAATCGTCTGCAGCGGGCTGTTCGCGGGCGCTGCCTCTTGCCGTTCTGAAGGGGACGGGCCGTCTTTGCGGATTGTTGCAACGGTATTGCTCATAGCCTGTTTCCTGCGTTTCGGAGATACCCGTATCATTCGGCCGCTCGCGGCAGTGCACCGGTGGCCGTGATGTCGGCGGGCATGATGTCGGTAGACATGACTTCGTCTGGCGCCGCGTTAGAGTAGGCACCACGAGTAGCCATCAGCTCGTTCAGAACTCCTTCGCGGTGCTGATTAAGCCCCGGTGAAACCGCGGCCGTCTCCACGTCGTTGTCGGCGTATCCGGAGAGACGGATGGGGTTCCCCGCAGTACGGATATGACGCGAACCCTGACCTTTCACTTTCACGATCATGTTCCGCGCCTTGAGTTGCGGATGGTCGAATAATTTGTCGATCGTATTGATGGGAGAACAAGGAACGCCGGCCTCGTTGAGCTTGGCAATCCAGTACTCGATGGACTCTCGCTTCGTAATTGCCTCGATGGCCGTCACCATTGCGGGGCGATTGCTGCAGCGCAGGTCATTGCTCATGAATCGCGGATCGAGCGCCAACGCCGGCGATCCAAGCGCATCCGCCATTAGCATGAAAAGAGTATCGTTGCCGGCAGCTATGATGACGCGGCCGTCCTTTGCGGCGAAGCTTTCGAATGGAGCCAATGAGGGGTGACTGTCCCCCGTGCGACCGGGTATCTTGCCCTCCACGTCATAACGCGCGAGCGCTGTCTCCATTAGCGCCGCCTGGCAGTCAAGCATGCCGATGTCGACACGCGTTCCCTGTGCGTTTTGCACTCGTTTGTATAGGGCGGAGATGATGCCTATGGTGGCGAAAAGCGCAGCCCCGAGGTCGCCGAAACTGGTCCCGACACGTGAGGGCGGCCCATCGGGCCATCCTGTCAGGCTCATCACGCCACCCATGGCTTGCACAACCATGTCGTACCCGGGGAGATCACTGAATGGCCCCGTGTGGCCAAATCCCGAAATCGACGCGTAGACAATGCGTGGATGCGTTTTGGCCAACCGCTCGGCGCCATAGCCGAGACGGTCCATAACACCCGGACGAAAGTTCTCGACGACCACATCGGCCCGGTCCAGCAGTCGCTCGAGCAATTCCCTATCGCGCGGCGACTTGATATCAAGAACGATACTTTCCTTGCCGCGGTTGAAGCACATGAAGTAGGCCGACTCCCCGTCGACGAACGGCCCGAACGCCCGCGTGTCGTCGCCGGTGCCGAACTTCTCGATCTTGATTACGCGCGCACCAAGGTCGGCCAGCACCATCGTGCAATACGGTCCGGCCAACACCCGCGAGAAATCGAGGACAGTAATACCTTCTAGCGGTCCTTTTTTGGACCTGCGGGGCTGTGGCCTGCATATTTACTCCTCCCAAGCAGCTGGCCGTTGCGCTAGTTCGCAAACATGCACTGAGCATTCCGGCCCATTGGACTTCGGATCGGGTCGGCCCCGTCCCGCCCTTCATCCGGAAGAAGCCATAGGCGGTCGCTTTCGCCGAAAGACGGCGTCTCAGCCCAAAGCAGCGAAGCTCGATCATTCAGTCCGAATGCCCGGGCGGTGAAGTACCGGTTCGATTGAAAGACCTGAGTCCGCCGACACTTCTGGAGCCTGGGCTGGCACCGGAGACTCTCGGTAACTGGTATTTAATTAAAACGGCCGCTGAATCGAGGATGAAGGCAATCGGGCAGCCATGAGGCGCCGGCGACGTTATCGATTCCTACGCGAGGCCGGGAGGAGCAGCGGCACCGCCGCCGCTCTTTTCTGATCGGTGACCCGCACCCTGGCCACCATCGACGTGCAGCGAAATCGGCACAGTGCGCGGCCGCGCAACGTATGGGACGAGAATTGCAGTCAACTCGTGAATTCTCGGCGGATTGAGCGTACACTTGCCACGATGTGCGCATGCACCTCCGACACTCTACGTGTATGATGTGTGTCTGGGTGCGAAACCAACCAATAGTTTCGAACGAAGCGGATCTCTGGTAGCAATCGCTTAAGCTCCGGAAACCGTCGTGCGACGTAGTCGTGCAGTATTGCCACGCCGTGGCCACCCCTCACCGCCTCCATCTGTGCCACAACGCTCCCACACTCGTAGTGCCTGTTCATGAATTTTCCGAGCGAGGACGCGTAGTCGAGTGCTCGACTGTAGACGAAGTCTTCGACATGCGTAACGAAGAGATGGCCGGCAAGATCGGCCTGTTTCCTGATTGGCCCGGCGCGCTGCAGATAGCTTTCGGCGCCATAAACGCTGAGTGTGTAGTCGGTAAGCTTTTTGACAATGAGCCGGCCCTGCTTCGGGCGATCCAGCGTGATCGCAATGTCGGCCTCCCGCCTCGATAGCGAGAATGTCCGCGGCAGGGGCACAAGTTGAATGAGTAAGTCGGGATGTCGCGCGGCCAGCACGCCAAGCTGGCTGGCAAGAAAGTAGTTCCCCAGTCCGTCCGGAGCGCCGACGCGAACCGTGCCTGAGATTGCCTCCGACGATCTTCCGAGGTGAGCACCGACCTGAAGGAATTCCGACTCAGCCCGCTCTGCGGCGGCAACCAGCACCTCGCCCGCGCTTGTCAGAACGCAGCCGGTGGTACGCCGCTCGACCAGTTGGGTTTTCAATTCCTGCTCGAGGGCGGTCAGTTTCCGTGCGACGGTCGCATGGTTCACGCCCAAACGCCGAGCGGCACCGAGAATTTGACCCGTGCGGGCGACCTCCAGGAATATGCGGACACGATCCCAATCCATCGACTTTAATTTCCGCACAGCTAAGCCGCGTTAGTTCTCGTTGATGTGCAGGCAATAACATTTCATGTCAGGTCCGAGGAAACAAGGAGATACGTCGTGGTCAGGCAAGTCAAACACTACATCAATGGCAGGCAGGTTTCTGGCCGCAGTGGGCGGACGTCGCCCATCTTCAATCCCGCCACCGGCGAGCAGACGGGATTATTGCCGATCGCTAACGCGGCAGATGTTGCAGATGCTGTCGCTGCGGCAACAAAAACCGCACCGGAATGGGCTGCGACGACCCCGTTGCGGCGAGCCAGGATGCTCAATCGCTTCCTTAGGATTCTCGAGGAACGTATCGACGAACTCGCTGCTGTCATTGTCGCCGAGCATGGAAAGGTCCACTCGGACGCCGTCGGTGAAGTTCAGCGTGGCATGGAAGTCGTGGAGTTTGCAACCGCCGCCCCGCAACTGTTGAAGGGCGAGCTTACCGAGAACGTCGGAACTCGCGTCGATAGCTGTTCCACGCGTCAGCCTCTCGGCGTGGTCGCCGGCATTACCCCCTTCAATTTCCCTGCGATGGTGCCGATGTGGATGTTTCCTATCGCACTTGCTTGCGGAAACGCATTTATCCTGAAACCCTCGGAAAGAAATCCTTCGGCGTCACTGACGATCGCGGAGTGGCTGAAGGAAGCGGGCCTTCCTGATGGCGTATTCGGGGTGGTCCATGGCGACAAGGAAACCGTCGATGCGCTGCTATATCATCCCGACATCTCGGCGATCAGTTTCGTGGGATCCACACCAATCGCGCGATACATCTATGAGACGGCCGCGACGACAGGAAAGCGCTGTCAGGCGCTGGGCGGTGCCAAGAACCACATGATCATCATGCCCGATGCCGACATGGACCAGGCTGTGGACGCTCTTATGGGCGCTGCTTTTGGTTCCGCCGGCGAACGTTGCATGGCGATCTCCGTCGCGGTCCCGGTGGGCGAAACCACGGCGAACAGGTTGATCTCCGCGTTGGAGCCAAAAATTCGGAGCCTCAAAATCGGACCTGGTACGGATTCGGAAGCGGAAATGGGCCCGCTCGTCACGAAGCAGCATCTCGAGAAGGTCCGCGGCTACATCGACGCAGGTATCGCGGACGGTGCAAAATTGCTCGTCGACGGTCGTGGCTTCAAAATGCAGGGCTACCAGGACGGCTACTTCATCGGCGGCTCGCTGTTTGACAATGTCACTGCCGACATGAAAATCTACAAGGAAGAGATTTTTGGGCCCGTTCTGTCTATCGCCCGCGCTCCCGATTACGGGACCGCCGCACGGATGGTCAACGAGCACGAATTCGGCAACGGCACATCGATCTTCACGCGAGATGGCGACACGGCTCGCGAATTCGCCCACCAGATCAAAATCGGCATGGTCGGAATCAACGTTCCGATCCCCGTGCCGATGGCATTCCATTCCTTCGGTGGATGGAAAGCATCGATCTTTGGAGACCACTACATGCACGGCCCGGAAGGCGTTCGCTTTTATACGCGGTTGAAGACAATCACGAGCCGCTGGCCGACCGGCATTCGAGCTGGTGCCGAATTCGTGATGCCCACCATGTCTTGATCACAACGACTGACGGGGAACTAAACCGGGAGCCCGCGCACATCGTTGCAAACGACGACGACGCCGCGGCCAGAGATCTGGAAGATGCTGCCGTTATGCATGGCACGGACATATTGATCGCAATCCAAGACCGCGCCGAACTCGATGGCCCGCTAGGACTCCCTCGCCGATGACCGGAGTAACTAACTCCAGCCTTCGCCCCTTCGAGACCATGCCGACCACCAGCCAGGCGCCGCCGATCCGCAAAGACCGCCTGACGGTCGGCGAGAGCGGCATCTCTACAGCGACGGGCCTCGCGCGTCTGGAGCGTGTCGGCATGTCGACCTTCCTGGTCGGCGAAAGCCTGATACGCCAAGCGGACGCCACTGCGGCGACGCGGGCGCTGCTGGCCAAGAGCGACCCGCCGCGCACGACCGGGACCCACTAGGCGATGGAGCGCAGGACTCTTAACGGCAAGGCTTCCAGGGGCGGCACCGTCCTCACTCACATCGGTTCCTCAGGTGAAGTGCGGATGGTCGACGTGTCGGCCAAGCCCGCTACTGAACGTACGGCCGTTGCCGAAGGCCGCGTGGTCATGGGCAAGGCGACGCTCGAATTGATCGTCTCCGGCAACGCAAAAAAGGGCGACGTGCTCGGCACCGCCCGCATCGCCGGCATCATGGCGGCCAAGCGCACCTCGGATTTGATCCCGCTGTGTCACCCGCTGGCGCTGTCGAAGGTCACGATCGACATCACGCCCGACAAGCGGCTGCCCGGCTGCATCGCCCGCGCCGCCGTGACAGTCACTGGACCGACTGGCGTCGAGATGGAAGCTCTGACGGCGGTGTCGGTGGCGTGCCTGGCGATCTACGACATGATCAAGGCGGTCGAACGCGGCGTCCGCATCGAAGGGATTCATCTCGTCGACAAAAAGGGCGGCAAGTCCGCGCCTTACCGCGCCGGGGATTAAACGAACCTCTGCCTGACCAGCGACGATCGGGAGCCACACCAGAAGCCTCTGGCGTGCAGTAAGACCTTATTTTACGGGACTTTCTCGAAGCTATTTTATTATGGCGGAGAGGCAGGGATTCCCGACCAATGCCCGCTGACACCCCAAAAACCCGATAAAACCGAGCGTTCCCGAAAAGGCCGGCGAAGGTTTGGGACCACAGCGGTGTACCACCGGACTGGCCACCCCAGGCGTCGTGAATCGATTTTGGAGGCGTCTCAGGTCGGTCGGTCGGAGCCCGACGGTCTTGGACGCCCTCCGCAGCACGTCTACTGGGGCGTGTCCATAGGCTACCCCGCTCGGCCGGTGCAGCGAGGCTCCTGGCCGACTAGATGGAGAGACATGAACTCCAGGATCCAGGGAAGAATCGGTAACTCCGGTCCCTTTCTGTTCGGAAGCCAGCGCTGGGACCGCACTGCCAACGTTCGCCAATTCTCACAACTAAAGGTAACATCGCCGTCATCACTCACCAGAAGGATTGAGGATGATCGGCGAATTGGCAGGCGAACAGCCTAAGAAGCGGACAGCACTCTTCCTCGATGGCACCTGGAATACGACCAACGACAACACAAACGTCTGGCGACTCCGCGCACTTGCCGCTCCCGTCGGTGCGGACCAGGTCCGTCAGTCGATCTACTCCAACGCCGGCCTTGGAACACAGGTCGGCAGCAAAGTGCGCGGCGGAGTGTTCGGCGTCGGCATCGACGACATACTCCTCGAAACCTATCAATGGCTCGTCGAGAATTACAACGACGGCGACGACATCTTCATCTTCGGTTTCTCCCAGGGGATCCTATACGGCTCGCAGTCAGTCGGGCTTCGTCTCCCGCTGCGGCGTGCTGAAGCCCCGGCGGGCCACTGTCGATCAAGCAGCTTTACGATCGCTACCGCCTTGGATTGACGGTGCCCTGGATCGAGCGCCTTCTGAACCACCCTCCGAAGAATCCAACCTTGGAGGAGGAATGGCTGGTCCGGTACTCGCGCTTCGTGATCATCAAATTCCTGGGGGTGTTCGATACCGTCGGATCCCTCGGCGTTCCCATGGGCGTCAGCCGCTTCAAAAAAGTGGCTCAATCGTTCCGGAACGGCGAATCCTTCGCGGCGTTGCACAGCCTCAACAGGAGGAGAAGAGTGATGGCTGCAGCGAAGAAGGCGACCAAGAAGACGGCGCGATGACGTAAGAAGGACCGGGCGCGCGTCGCCGGCGGACAGAGTACGAAGTCCGGTATGAGGCGAAGAAGCGTCCGGGGTCAAGGAGGCTGGCCGGCCTCGCCTTGTTGTCGGCGGTCGCCTTTTCAAGCTATCATCTCCACGTCAAGGTCATCGTCCGCAAGTCGGGCTCCAGCGCGGTGGCGTCAGCCGCCTACCGGTCGGACTCGCGGCTGCGCGACGGGTGATTGAGCGACTTAGCGCTCTTGCTCCCGCAATCTGATCCGTTCGCCGCTTTGTCGGAGAGGTCCCTCCTTCGCGCGAACGGATTGTTTTTGGCGGTCGCGGACAGGCTCAATGACTGACGCTCGCGCAAACGAACGCCCGTTCTCCAGATGCTGGGCGATGCGCTCCTTGGCGAAGGCCATAATGCTTTGGCGAGCATTCTCATCGTTCGGTAGAGCGCGTTCGACAAGCTTGTTGATGACGACAATCTGGGATTGGGCCGCGAGCAGGTCGGAATCAGGCGCGGCCGCCTGTCGGTCTGCACGGCGTGCCTCCACCGTCACACTCCACCTGTTGCGCCACATCTGCCGCCGTTCAGTGCCAGTGAGTCCTGTGGCGGCGTCTATGGAATTGATCGCCCTGATGACGGGTTCGACGCCATCCCTTCGCAGAGAGATGCGGTCGCCGGGCTTGGCGCCGCTGTCTGCGACGTCCATTACAACGCCAACGCCCCACACCTGATGTCGCCGGCCATCATCCAGTTCGATGGCTACATAGGTTGACGGCTCCGCGTCCGCGCGGTTGCGATACGGGCCAAAACCGACCTCCATTAGACGTCCGGAAACGCCCTTGTCGTAATCGAGCCTATCCGGCTGCAGTGACCTGTCGGAGGCCGAGCGAGTCTCGACATCGTTGGTACGAGCGTGGGCTCGATCCGACGCGGCCCGTCTATCAGCGAGCGCCTGGCCATCAAGCTCACTTGGTTGATAGCCCTTCACATCCATGAAGCGCGCGCGTGCCTCGATCCAGGCCTCGCGTCGGAACTCGACGGAACCGTGGACGTGAAGGGCCTCCCACTGGCGATGTTGTGCGACGCTGACCATGTCCCGGATCACTTCGGCGGCCGCTATGCGGGTGACAAGGCGATCGTCAGTGGTCTTGAACGCGAGGTACTCTCTCCGCTCATCAGCATAGAGCCGCGCCTCGCGGTCAGATCCATCCTTTTCGGATTCACTGGCCACCACGTAATATTTCCGACGGATACGGTCCGGAAACGCACTATCGGTGACCTCCGCGGATGAAGGTTTGTTGGGGGCTGTTGCTATGGACTCGTCTTTCCCCTTTTCTCGGGCGGAAGCGCGCCCCGCGCGACGTTGCCGCTCCAGGCTGAATTCCTCGCTAGCGTCATGCTTGTCGTTCATGCTGCTCACCCTTCTGCTTGCGGCCGGTCCGCCGCGTCGGCGGAATGACCTGAGCGTCGATGTAGTTCAGGGTCCAGGCTTTCAGGTCGTCTTCGGAGAGGCCTTCAAGCTCGACATCCACGTCCCCGAAGTCGAAACTGGCACCGGCAGGAATCGTGGAGGGGTCGGCCACCTCCTCGTCGGTCATGGGCCGCGCTCGGAACACCGCGCGCAACTCGGCGATCTCGGAGCGCAACTCCTTGATTTCGGCGTCGAGCAGTGCATTTGAACGCCCCTTGGGCATTCGCGGGAGAGGCGCCGGCAGCAATCGCTCCAGAAAGGACTTGTCTTCGTAATAGATGATCTTGTCGGCAATGATGGGGGGAATGCCGGTGCCAAGAATGAAAGCTTTGGATTTCGGGAGAAGCTTGAGTTCCTGCGGCAGCATCAGGGCGCGACGATGCTCGGAGACCGTCTCGCTGGTCGAGCGCGTCGCAAGCCCTTTTGGTCCGCTGCGGCTGCGCGCCTTCACCGTGTCGTAGCCAATCCTCTCCGAGAGCCTCATTCGCCACGTCCTGTTCCTTCGGGGCAAAGACGACCTCGACGGCATGGTTGGTCATGAAATTGCGGGCGGAGTCCATGCCATAAATTGCGCGAAGCTGAGCCGGGCTTTGAACCACCGTGAGGAGGCGGATGCCGTACCCGGCGATGAAGGCGACCGATTTCGCAAGCACATTGACATTGCCCAGCGCTGGAAACTCGTCCAGCAGCAACAGCACCTTGCGATTGAGCTTGGAATTCTGCTCCGGCAGTTCGCGGGTATTGAGATCGACCACCTGCTGAAAAAACAGATTAAGCAGCGGCGCCATGCGGTCGAGATTGTCAGGCGTGACCCCAAGATAGATCGACATCGGCCGTTGCCGTAGCTGCCGCAAGTCGAAATCGTTCGTCGATGTCGCGGCGTCGATGCGAGGGTTGAGCCAAAGGCCCAGCCTCGCCGTGACGGTCTTGCGCACCGAGTTCATGGTGTTTTCGGAAGCTGCGAGGAAGTCGTTCAAGGCTGTGATGCAGTGTCGCGACAGTGGCGAAGGACCGGACTTGCGAGCGGCGATGGTCTTCTCAAAATGCGTCTTGAGGTCAGGGGCCGCGGACAGCTGGTGCAGGATCTCACCAATCGTCAAGGGCAAGCCAGGCGTTTCCGCAACATAGCCTCCGACAGCCACAAAGGCCGAACGTGCCGCTTCGAACCAGAAGGGGTCGCCACGGCTTTCGGCCGGAAACAGCATCACCGCGATGCGCTGCAGATCGTCATAGAGATCGCCGGGATCGCTGCGGACATAGCCGAGCGGATTGTAGCGTGCGGTCCGACCGTTCTCGTCAAGCGGGTCAAACAGATGGACCTCTTGCCCATGGGCGGCGCGAAATCCCGCCGAGCGATCCCAGTTCTCTTTCTTCACGTCCAGCACGACAACTGAATCCGGCCAATTGAGCAGGTTCGGAATGACATAGCCGACGCCCTTGCCGGCGCGGGTTGGGGCGTAGATCAGGACATGCTCGGATCCCCCGAAACAGAGCAGTGCGCCGTCTTTGCGGCCGAGCAGCACGCCTTCCTTGGATCGCAGGCCGGCGGCCTTGATCTCGCGCTCGGAAGCGAAACGGGCGCTGCCGTGAAGGGGGAGAGGCCGGTGCCGCAAAATGGCGCCGAGCAGGCCAAAGACCACGATCACCCCGGCGAGCGTTGAAAGCGTCAGCCAGCGGTCAAAGCGTGGGTCAGTGCCGTATCGGGGCCAGCCAGTGGCGATCTCGGACCAGTGGATGCCTCCGTCGTGATGCCTGAGCCCGAGCAGCAGAACATTTGAGGCGACCAGCAGAAACAGCCCGATGGCGCCGACCGCAAGCGCGGTACCGAGCGCGAACCTAGTCGGCGTGGTCGCGTTTGCGAACGGGGTCATAATAGATTTCCGAGATGCGGTAGCGGCCATCTCGCTTCTGCATCTGGACGACGACGTCGACCAGAAGCAGCAGAAGCGAACGGATATCGTCGCGGTGAAGGTCACGGCCTTCCGCGCTTTCCTTCACCAACAAAGTCAGTTGCTCGAAGGCGAGCCGGGCGCTGTCGGCATGGACCGTTGTGATGGACCCCGGATGCCCGGAGTTCACGTTCCTTAAATAGAAGAACGCGGTCCCATCCCGAAGCTCCTGCAGCAGGATCCGATCTGGTCGCATCCGCAAGCACGACTCGAGCAGTTCGCGCGGTCCAATTTTGGCGACGCCCTGCCCGTCCTTGGCATAGAGCAGCCGCACGCAATTCTGATGGGGGATGACCAGCTCGGCGGTATCCTCAATCGTGATGAGCCGCTCATGGGGTGGGATCGCCGCGATCAGCGCCTTGGACAGGGTGGTCTTGCCGGAACCGGTTGCGCCAGAAATGAGAATGTTGCGGCGGGTCCGTACCGCAAGCTCGAGAAACTCGCGCCAGGCGCCGGCTTCTTTCAGGGCAAGCAAGCGATGCTCGTCAGGGCGGAGCCTCATTCCCGGTGACACGGACCTCGTCGAACAGCTTTGCCTGCTGGAAGGCGTCAAGCGTCATGGTCAGGGTCGATGGCTTGCGGATCGTCAAGCTGATCATTCCGGCAGGGACAGCCGGGGGCACCACGATCTGGCAGCGCTCCTCGCCGATCAAGCTGGTCGACACCACGGGATGCTCCGGACCGATGTCCTGGCGGGTGTGGCCGGCGGCGGCAGTCGCCAGATGCGACAGATAAGCGTGCGTCAACGCTGGCGCGCCATGCCGAGTCCAACCGCCCGGCCCTTCCACAAAGATCTCGCCAGGGCGGTTGACGACGATTTCGGTCAGGCTCTTGTCCGCCAGGTATGGCGCCAGCGGCTCCAGATAGCGCTCCAGGACCAGGCGACCGCCATCGCGTTCAATCGATGCCACCTGGCTCATTTCGTCACCACAGCCGGTGCTGCGGCGTTCCCGGGAACGGTGCGGTCGAGAATCTGGGTCCGGGTCTCGATCTCGCCGAAGTTGATAAACCGAGGAGAAATCGACGTCGCGCGCGACAAAGATGTTGACGAGTTCGCCCTGGTTCTTGTTCAGCGTCGGCGGGATGTTGATCGACTGCTCAACTGCAATAGCGGCCGCGGTGTTGGTGGCGCCTGCGGTGTTGTTGATCTGGATGGAGCCGTCCTGCATCTGTTGACGACCGATCGATGAGGCATCGCTGACGATCGAGAGCAGGAGCGCCGAGCCAAACCGCTCAAAGAAGTGGGTGTCAATGTCTCCGTCAAAGCCGGCGCGGCCCAGCGCATCGGTGGCCGGCGAGGACAGTGCTGCAATCACGCCGGTCGGCGTCTTGGCGCGGGTCCACAGCACGAACAGGCGTTTTGATCCGCGCCGCACATTGCCGCGATACTCGCCAACCACCTGCGTGCCTTTTTCCATCAGCACCACGTTGCCGGAATCCGACATCACGTCGCGTATGACGACACAGGAGACGAAGCCGGCCACGTCTGACGACATCGCCGTCTCCAGCACGCATGGGATCGAGGTACCCTGGGTGACCAGCAGATTGCGATTCGGAAGCCGCGCGGCGCGCACGCCCTCGATCGGGGTGGGCTTCAGTTTGTCGGCAAGATCGTTGCGCGGCTCGCCCCCTCCAAACTGATAGGGGTCGGTCAGGACGCTTCCGGTGGCGCTATCGCGGGCGGGGCGCCCGGAAGAAATCGGCCGATTATAAGCGAGTACCGGCGCGCGTCGCGCGCTCTCCAGGAGCTGGTCGGATGCAGGTGCCGGTGCCGCTGGGGCGGCTGCGACCGGTATCGCTATCGAGGCCGTGGTGACCGGTGCCGACGGCGGTTCCGGGGCGGGTTCAAAGGCCGCCGCCGGCCGGATCATCAGCTTGCGAGCGGAGTCGCTCACCGGCTTATCACTCTTCCAGGTGCTCCAGATGATCAGAAAGGCAAAAGCGGTCAGCGCCAGCGCGCCGAAGCCGCGCTTGAGCATCGCCGTTCGACCGTTGTCCCCGCCTCCCACAGGTGTAATGCCGCGGTCGCCGGCAATCGTCTCGTCGTGATGATCCGTCATGTTGCGCCCGCCTATCGTGACTTCACGGTTGGAAGCGATTTCTTCGCCCGCCGCTCAATCGACGGGCTGGTGGTATTGGTACCGGGGTTGATCCCCACCGCGTCGAATGCCTCGTTAAAAATGCAGAGCACGTTCTCGCCCTTGCGCAGCCGAAACTCTCGTGCTGTGGCATGGACGACCACGAGCCTCGCCGCGGACATCCTTGGGCACCAGGCTTTCCGAGCCGTCGGAGTTGATCAGGTAGATCGCCGGGATTTCGCGGTTCCCCGCGAAGCGGAAGGTGGTCTCTTTGCCGTCGTCGAACACGGCTTCTGGTTCGAGATCGATCGAGCCCTGCGCCGAAAACCGCCAGTTGCGCGCCCCATAGGCATGATGCAAGTCGAAGGTCTGCTCGATCAGCGCGCCTTCCCGCTCGGCGCCGCGCGCGGCGGCTTCCACGCGACGGCGTTCTATCTCGTCACTGGGATAGGCGAAGCGGACGACGAAATAACTGTCCGCAAGCGTGGTCTCGGCGATCGACAGTTCGAACTGATAGGAGCGCTTGCGGCCGTCGGGACGGGTGGTCACAACCTGCAGATTGGTGGGCGGATGCTTTTCGCGCGGCTTGAGGAACAGGATCGAGCCAGCGGGCGCGACCTCCCATGCGACGGAGTCGCCGATCGCGACATGCGCGACCTCCTCGTCATCAGCAAACAAAATCTGGGTTGAAGCCCGGATGACACCGTTGACCCGCACTACGTTGGCCGGATCGTAAGCGACCGTGCGCACGCGAGCGTCGTGTTGACCAGGTGCCGGCTGCTGCAGCGCCAGCACCGGCCCCGCGAATCCCAGCGCAAACGTCATCAGAAGAACGAAACGTCTCATGGCATGACCTCCGGATCGGCGCGATATTCCGAAACCAGGAAGCCGAGGGGGTTGATGAGACGGTCGGCGGAGGACATCGGCGCACTGGCATAGGAGAACGTCAGGGTCGAGACCCAATGGGTGATGCGGGTTTCCTCGCCCTTGCGGCTCTCCTTCATGAACCGTACGGAGGCGAGATTGTCGGCCAGGAGCGAGATCGCCTTGATGCGTACGGTGGCGACCCCGAAACGGCCTTGAACGACCTGCGGGCTTTCGGGATTGGAGCCGCGGTACCACGCCGCGAAACGGGCTTGCTCGCCCGCCCCCGACAGCAAGGAAATCGTTCGAAAATTGGTTTCCGCCTCCGGATAGCTGTAACCCTCGCGTGCACGCACGTAGCGGCCGAGAAAATACTTGGTCACGGCCTCATCGTAGCGCGCCGGCGTCGATTTAAGCGCGGAGACCGTGTCAACAATGCCGGTGGCATTATCGACCCGGATGACGAACGGCTCGACTGTCTTGAGCGGCGCAAGGGCCGCGACCGCACCGACCGAGGCGGCCGCCAATACACAGGCACCCGCGGCGATCACCCATGCCGTTCGGCGCGAACGATGGGCCGACAGCAACAGATCCTGTTCCCACCGGCGCGCGTTGTCGAAATAGGTCTTCAGATCATCCTGCCGGACCATCTCACGCCTCCTTGCCGCAGGCGCGGTAAGAGGCTGCAATGTCCAACCGAGAGCTCGAATTGGCGGTATAGCTGGATGGTGCTGACGGCCCGATCTCGCCCTTGCGGATGATGGGTGGTGGTGCCGATGGCGGAATTGGCGGCTCGGGCGCGGCCAATGGCGTGCCGTTCTCCCAATCCCAAAGTGAACGATTGAGCGGTCGGCGCGTCAGACCATCACAGGACGGCGGCCCCTTTGACCAGTTCGCGCAGCCCCCAAGCTGCCATGGGATAACGCAAATGATGAATAGTCGACGCCACATCGTTCTGATGCCCCTGTCTTTCCTGTCGCCTGATGCCGGCGATCTTTGCTTACGCTGTCGTAGTGCCCTGGGATCGGACCCGCCGCATACTGCCGCCCTGCCGGCTGGCTCTGACGGCAGCAAGACCCCGGCTTGCCGACCAGCGTGCGCCCGCATAAGCGCCGCCGGCTGCGGCCGTGGCATTGGCAATCAAGGGACTAGTGACCAGCCGGCTTGCGAGCGATGCCCCACCCCCGGCAAGACCGCCTGCGATGATCGGCAGTTGCAGCGAGATGTATCCGGACAGACCGAGCACGGCGCTGATCGCGACCGCGGCCACCACCATCTCGCCGGCTGTGCCTGCATTGGCTGCGAACCTGTCGATGAAGCCGCTGACCGTGCTTAACATCAGTCCGACCAGCGCGACCACCAGCACCAGCAGGATTACGAAATTCGCGACCTGCCGAAGCCAGGCTTCCGTAAACGGCCGCGTCGCCTCAAATAACCCCAGCGCAATGAAGATCGGTCCGAGCGCGATGACGACGCCAAGACCAACTTTCGCGTAAAGCAGGATGGCAAACTGCAAGAAAGAACCAACCGCCACGAACACAAGCAGAATGCCCGCAATGAGCGCCGGCGCTACGTCGGTTATTCCTGCTTGATCGTAGATCTTGTTGGCAACATCGATCCCTTTCGAGAGAAGCTGATCGAAAGGAGCCCGGAACTGGTGTTTAGTCCTGAGCCCGCTAATGCATTGCCGATTTCCTTGGGCAAGGAGTCGAAGAACAGGCCGGTGACGTATTGCTGGAACGCGCTTGAGTTGGTCGCGAGCAGAACCACAACCACGATCCGCATCGCCCGCCAGGCGAATTCCATGATCGGCTCGGAAATGGCGCCGCGCATCACAGCAAAACCGTAGAGGATCACATAGAGCATCACGGCCACGCGCAGCGGGCCATCGATGTACGACGCGAGATCTCGAAACCGACGTCGACACGAATGCCGTTATCGGTTGCCCGAACTCCTTCAGGAAACTGTCGAAGACGTTTACGTGCATCGTGGCGGTCCTTACTTGATGGCGTCCTTCATCTCTTTGACGAAGGCCTTCTTGCGGGCTTCATTGGCGTTGATGCAGTCGGGAGTTTTCCCGCGCTCGCCCGGATTGTCGCGGCACGCCTTGAGGGCCATCGCAAGTTCATCCCGATGATCCAGAAACCAACCGACAGTTTTGACATGCTCACCTTCATTGGCGTCGTTGCAGCCCGTAAGAGCCGCCGCGGCGACGGTGAGGGAGAACAATGGCAAGCCTCATCCTCATTGCAGAGCCGCCTTCATTTCATCGATGAGTTGTCGCCGTCTCTCCCGCTCGCGCTGCCCGTCCATGTCCATGCGAGCCTGCTGGATCATCGCGAGTCCCTGCATCCGGAGCACATCGTTCTGCAGCAGCGCCTGCTCGGCCTGCAGCCGCGCCGACAAATCCAAAGTCTCCTTGACGTCGGTCGCCGTGCTGATGCGGGTTCTGAGTTCCTCAAGCGCATCGATACGCTGCGAGGCAGTGTCGTACACTGCCTGGCCCATGGAGTGCTTGGCGCCGGTCTGCCGCGCGATCCGGTCGAGCTCGCTCTGGTAATACGAATTGCCGCTGTTGCCGGCATAGGCGCGGTTCTGCGACAGATAGTGGTCGATCGCGTCCGCGAAGTTGCCGCCGTCCTGCCCCGCGACGAGACGTTCGATGTCTGAGAATTGTTGGGGCAGCGTTTTCCGGAACTGCGGCGTGTTCAAGAGCGACCCGATGTCGTTGGCGTTGGTGCGCTTGTTGAAGCTGTCATAGAGCTGCTTGGCCTGGTTCAATTGGTCCTGCGCCACCTTGAGCTGCGACGTCAGCGTATCGACCTGCTTCTTCAGCTCCGTCAGTTGCTCGAACTGCCGTGCAAAGACGTTGGGGTCGAACACAATCTCGGCTGCTCCCGGAGACGCGATCAGGAGGGCCGCGACTGACGCGGAGGCAAACATCGCCGATATGCGCTGAACCGTCATCGGATTGTCCTCCGCTCCGCGTGAAATACCGGCAGCCATCGGGTCGGATCGTCGCCGACCTCGCTGCGAATGCGATCGAGCAGTTCGACCGTTTCCGTCCGCCCTGACAGCACGGCGAGTGCGTCGTCGAAACCGCCGAGATCAAGTTCGGCCACCACCGAGTTGTGGCCCTGCTTGACCAGGAACCGCCGGCTTTCGGGTGCGAGCTCCTCCTTGATCAGGCGGAATTCAGTGTCCGTCAGATGGAAGCCGTCGACATAATCCGATCGCGTTCCCCGCGCGTTCGGCAGGAAGATTTGCGTCGGACATTGCTCGACAATGGTGTGCGCGATCGGCGAGGCCAGCGCGTCGCGTGGCGACTGCGTGCCGAACACCATGACGCCGTTCTGCTTGCGGATGGTTTTTAGTTTGTTGTTGGCGAGATCCCGAAATGCCTCGTCGCCGAGCGCCTTCCAGAATTCGTCGATGTCGATGATCAGGCGCCGGCCGTCCATCAGCCGCTCGACCCGATGGAACAGATACATCATCAGCGGCGTGCGAACGGCCGGATGATCCAGGAGGTCGGTCATGTCGAACCCGATGAACCTGGCGTCCAGCCAGATGGCATCCTGCTCGCCGTCGAGCACCCAGCCGAAAGGCGCGCCCCGGCACCATCGCTCCAACCGTGCGCCGATCCCTTCGCGATCTTGCTGGCCGAGAAAGGCCCGCAGCGCCCCAAACGAGCGTTCCGCCTGCCGCAGTTGGCCAAGAGCTCTTAACCCGGAATCGATCCGTTCCTCCTCGGTCACCGTCAGCGGCCGATTTTCCGGTGTGACGAGTTTCCGGACAAGTGCGCCGAGGAAGGACAGGTTCGCTGGCGTCAGCTCCAGCGCCTTGAGCGGCGCGCAACCGGTTGCAACGCCGTTGTGGAGTGTCAGATAGGTGCCGCCGGCGGCGCGGACGAAAATCTCGGCGCCGCGGTCCTTGTCGAAGAACACGTAAGTGGCGCCAAGCCGCTCGGCCTGCGACAGCAGGAAATTCTGCACGACGGTCTTGCCGGATCCGGACGGGCCGCAGATGAAGGTGTTGCCGAGATCGCCGTGATGGAACGAGAAGTAGAACGGCGAGCCTGACGCGGTCTTGAGCATCGCAACAGCCGGCCCCCAATGGTTGTCGGCGGCCCTTCCGACGGGATAGGTGTGAAACGGGGAGAACGCCGCGAAATTGCGGGAGCTGATCGCCCCAGTTCGTGCCCGATATTTGAACAGGCCAGGCAGCTGCGCCCAATAAGCCGCTTCAAGTCCGAGATCTTCGCGCGCGACCACGCTACCGGCGTCGGCCAGTGCGCGGCGCGCCACGCTCATATGTTCCTGTAGCTGGGAAGGCGTCTCCGCATAAATCAGCAGCGAGAGGTGATGATCGCCGAGCGCGAATCTATTGGATTCGAGATCGTCGAGGGCGTCAGCGAGTTCGTCGATTTGCGAGGCCGCCGGATCCTGAGCCGACACCAGCTGGTTCTGCTTGCGCGTCAAAATGGTCTTGGCGTCTGCCTTGGACAAAAACGCGAAGGATTGCGTGAGGATGATCTCGAAGGGCGCGGAAAGCAGCGCGTTCAACAGGCCAGGTCTCGTGGACGCCGGATATTCCTTGATCCCGAACATGCCTGCGAAGCGCGATCCGCCGGCACCCCGGATTTCGATGGCTTCGCGGCCGAAGATGACACGGTTTGAATAGAGCGCGGGGCCGATCGGCCCTTGCGGCAAGGGGACCCGCAGCCACTCCCCGCTTGTGATGGCGTGGAGCAGTTCCATCGGTTCTGAAAACACGATCCCGTTGCGCTCGACCAATCCCATGGTGTGGGCACCGTATCGCTCCAGGGCCGCGACCATGTCGCGCCTGGCATCCTCGAGCCGCTTCAAAGCGTCGCTGTCGACTTCGACGGATTGCGCAGCGCGTCGGCCAAGCTGCTTGAAGAACGCCGTGGCCTGGTCCGTGGTGGCGCGGCCGGGATGCCAGACCAGCGTCAGATAGAGATCGTTGCGAAACAGCGCTTCGTTGCGAAGCCGGTCGCGATATTGCGTGTCAAGTGAGGCTGCAAATGGCGAGCGGAACGCACCGGCCGGATAGTCTGACGTCCGGCGGCGGACCAGATGGGTCCATAGCGCCAGCCGCGGATCCGCCACGTTGCGTAAGGTGAGGTTCAGTTTGGCGTGCAGGTCGTTCAGATCCGCCGTCTCGGCGGTTTCGAACGAAGTGCCGTCAAGCCTGATCACCGTGAGCAGCGCTCGGGTCGTGAGACTGATCACCGTATCGGTGATGTGCCGGCCGAACGGCAGGTAGACATCGGGACCGATCTCCCGGGTCTTCAGAGCGGCGCTACGCATAACCAAGGTCTCCTGCTCGATATCGCCGAACGAGCTTGAGCGGCGTGCAGGACGATCCGCCCCAAAACGACGCGTTGCGCGTGCGCCCTCGGGTCTCGATCCAGGCAAGCAGAATCCGGAACATGTTGGGGTCGTGGCGGCAGATGATGCGGCAAAGACCATGGATCGGGATTGCGACCAAGCCGTAGAGAATGCTGCCAGCTACCAGAAACAGGATGCAGGAAAACATCACGTTGAGCGCCATGGCTTCCATGGTGACGCCGGCAATCATGGCGGGACGCGTGCAAGCGAGGAACAAGGTGTCCTCTGTGAGACGCACGGCCTCTATCATCAGTGACCCCCGGTCAACGTCGAGACCACCTCGGAGGCGCCGAAGGTGATGGCGACGCCGAGCACGACATAGGCAGCCTTGCGCAGATCGAGGTAGCCGAACATCCAGGCGATGCCGACGATAATGACCGCTAACGTTGCCAGCAGCCGAGCGACGTTACCGGTCAGCATGTTGACGATGTTCTGAAGCACGCCTTCGATGTTCGCGGTCTGCGCAAACGCCGGCTCAACCAACGCGATGCTGAGAACGGCCCCCATGCAAAGCAGGGCAGCGGAGTTTTTAAGAGAAGAGGTCATGGCACGGCTCCGATTGGCACTGCAGCCGGACCCAGCCCGGACCGCGGTATTGAGTTGAGATGAAAAGCGGCGATCCTCATCGTTCGTAAACAAAGGCTGAGGTGCCTATTCCCGAGCGATAGACGTCCCAGGGCCGGCGCTCGCTGGCAGACCCTGCGGGTGGATTGACTATCATATCGCCGGTGAGGCGATCGCGACCGGTAGAAGCCATCGGCTCGATACGAGGTTCCGAGACTTGACCGGAAGCCTTCGGCGCGAAGCTCGCGACAACCTCGGCAATCGCCTGGTCGCGGTCTGCGCGTTTGAGGCTCGCCGCTTGCAGTCGCGCATCGAACAATCTGCCAAGCCCGGCAATGTGCTGGCACGGATCGAAGGTGGTACTAGCCGTCAGCCCGGCCTTCCTTGCTTCCTCAGCATCAAGTTGAGCGAGCCCCGTTCGGACCCTCTGACCGGATGCGACGGCCTCGGTCGCGAGCTGGATGGCTTCGTCACGGTCGGTTGCCTGAATCGGAATCGATTTGCGCCCCTGAATCGTGATCAGCAGCGGCTCGAACGAGCCTCGCCTGCCGGACGATTGCCGTCAGCGGCCGGACCATTGCCGTGGGGGCGCATCGTTCGACCAGGGCTGCGAATGCAGCTGGATCCATGCTTGAGAGCCTTCTTGTCAGGAGCCGAAGACGTTGGATGCTAGGCGGCGATCGCCAGGCTTGATGGCGCGTCAATCGCACCCCTGAAATCTGCCCGGCCGCTCGGATCGCGCCGAGAGCCTCCTCGGTGATCGGCAACAATCCAGCGACGGCTTTGGTCGAGCCGATTTGGCGAGGCATGCCGAGGCGATCGAGCTGCCATCCGGCTCGGCGCAGGATGCGTTCCATGCGCACGTCAGTAACCGTTGCGATGGCCTGAAGATTGTGCTGCTGCCCCCATTCGATCATGGCTGCAAACAGCAGGAACGTCGCTTTGCGCAGACCATTCTCTGCTGTTGCCGCCACACTTTTGGTGTCAACGCAGAAGCGCGAGCCTCTCCCAAATTCTGGCCGCCCTCGGCGCCGCGTTACCATCGAGCAACACCGGGAACGTATCGGCCAGCATGTTGCGTCCGGTGGTGGGCAGCAGGCGAACACAGCCCACAACGTCGTTCTGCTCGAGCGCCATGAGATAAGTTGGCTTGAAGGTGTCGTACTGATCGATCTCCAATCCGTTGCAGACAGAGACGTCCCAGTCGAGCCGCTCCTTGAACACACGCCCTCGCAGGCGGTGCATTCCCATTGCCAGTTCAGAATCCTGCAGAAGCGCCGCACGCGTGCGAACAATGACCTTCATTCTTAACCTCAAAGTGACGAATCACAGCTTCGAGATCAAGAAAGCAGTCGCGGTCACGGCGTTGCGCTGTCAGTTCTGACAGGGCCTTGGTTCTGTTGGGTCGTGAACCGCATTCGCAAGGCGAGGTCATCCGCGTGCAGTTTGGAAACTCTATAAGTTCGTGACGCGCGGATCTGACAGCGCAGGGAATGGAATTCCCTAACCTCTACAAATGGAGAAAAATAGTTGCCTTGGGTGGCCGCAGTCAGAAGTTGTTTCTCCCCCGTCGTATGTTCGCGCTGCTGCTATAGTTCTGACAGGACGATATGGAGTTGTTCGTGCCGCAAAGCTGCCGCAACGTCACAATACAGCGCCTGCACGTGGAACGCGAATCATCAGAAGGTTCGCGTTGTGGGAACTAAGAAACGACTGAAGTGGCGCAATGAAAGATGTCAAAAGGGCATGCGATGAATTTGTCGATTGTCTGCACGCAGCCCATACGGAAGGTGATTTTCGGCGTGTTGCGGAGCGAACCGCGCATGCCCTGGGATTCCGGTGGTTTGCCTATTTTGGTCAGCGAGCCAATGGCCCCAATCTGATCTCATCCTATCCGAAGAGCTGGACCAGCCACTATTTTCGGGAAGGATATCACAACATCGATCCTGTTCTTCAGGAGCCGCGAAACACGAGCCGTGTGTTCCTGTGGGATGGACGTGAGGCGCGAAGCGCAAAGTCGGCGAAAGAGCGCCGTCTGTTTGACGATGCACTGAGCTTCAAGATCAGGACTGGCCTCACGGTTCGCATTCCCTCGAGCCAGAACCAGTTCGCGGCGTTTACGCTGGCGGTGGACGAGCGCAGCCTGGGACTCGAACGTTTCATCGAGACCTCGCAGGACATGTTGGAAATGGTAGGGCACACATACCATGCACATGTGAGTGCCGCTAGAGTTGGATGCACGATCCCGAACGAGCAGCAGGGTTGCGCGCTGACTCAGCGCGAGCGGCAGTGTCTCGGTTGGATTTCTGACGGCAAGACAATGCAAGATGTAGCTGAGCTTCTCGGTATCAAACCGCGAGGCGTGAAGTTTCATCTGGACAATGCCAGGCGAAATCTCGCTGCATCGACCCTTCCACACGCTGTGGCGCTTGCGTTTCGACAGGGATTGCTCCCGTAAGCGCAAAACAGCTGTTCGGCTTGTAAGATGTGCCCAGCATCGACCGTTCAATCGGGATGGGAGACTGGGCGGTCGCACTCAGGGCGCGGGATCCTTTGGTACATAACCACGGCGTGCTTTGCGGGCGAGCCAAGCCTCGAGCGCTTCGACGGCCTGGACCCTCCCGGCAAACAGATCCATCCGCCGGCGGCCGCGTTGGCCGAGACGCCCCCATTCGCGCACCAGCGCCGTATCACCGAACAGAGTCGGTTCGATCGTGAGGACATAGAACCTCGCCATATTGCAGGCCGGATCGCACCGTTGGAGCACGAGGTATGGCACTGTGAGTTCGGACATGCGCAAGAATCGCAACTGTCGAAACCGCCGTCCAATTAATTTATCGAATCGATCAGGCCTCTCGATTCAGAATGTTAATACCGGTGATGAAAGCCATTGAGGGTGCTCAACAAGCGGTCTCCGAAACTATAGGATGTTGTGCGCCTCTGACTGCGAAGAAAGTGGGCGTCGCCCTGCGGGCCGGGCTGGAGGCTGCGCTGAAGCCCCGCGAGCGGGTCTTCCCCCTTACGGGCTGCCATCCCTGACGCGAAACGGCCCGAGTCCCCGAACAAGACAGCTGCTGAGTCATCGAAAGCTACCGTATATTCGCGTCGGACCTTTCGCAGAGCAATCTCCTGGTGGGCAAATTCACTCTCGCTCCCGACAAAAGGACGGCGGCAGTTCTCGCTGTCAATCAGACTAACACTGCGTCCGCTGGACGAAGATGTGCGCGCTAGCTCGCCATGTTTTTCGGTGATGGACCAACCCCGCTCTCGAATGGGCTTTCCTTGGTTCTGGTGCGGCCTTCCACGATCAACCCGCAAGGGGTTCGCTACGCAAGCGTGCGACCTCTTCGGCTTCGCCTGCGAGGTGACCGCAGCCACCCCCGAACACGTCGGCGCCTGTCGAGCGGGGATGGTCCCCGCCGCAAGACGGGAGCCTTTCGATGTCGCACGATCTCACCCTCGCTCAGAACCACGCTTTCGATCTGGCCCGCACGCTGATGGTGCCGGTCATCCTTTTCCAGGCTGAGAGCGAATTCGGTGTGATGGTCTCCAGCGAATACGACGGCGACCAGGACGCCATCGTCCATGAATACGACCCCTGGTGCCCGGCTCATTGAGCCGGGTGACCGGCTGCCGCTGGCGCCATGCCGGCTGCAAGGGAAGCTACGCCGCGCCCAGCTATCTGACGAATTCGACAGCTTGTACGCGCGCCCTTGCATTCGGCAGGCTTCGCGGCCGTTCGGGGATGTGCCGCAAGACCAGGAACAAGTGAGACCAACAGAAGAAGGGGCCGGACGCCGCGTGCCCGACGCCGGTGCAAACAATGGACAAGAGAGAAATCGGAGAGCTGCGCGAAAATGTTGGCTGCGCAGCCCTGCTGGAGAAAGACGGCTGGAAGGTCGATCTCAAGGAAAGTACCCGCCGTGCGATCAAGTATCGCCGCGACACCAACATCATCATCGTCATCCACCAGGGCCGCGGCTGGTTCGATCCCCTGTCGCCGGCGAAAGGGGACGTGTTTTCGCTCGCCCAACATCTTGGCGCCGTTGGATTCGCTGACGCGTGTGATCGTGTTTCCGGCGTCGTCGGCTTCGTGCCCAGCGCGCCCGCCTGGCGGCCGACCGCAAGGCCAAAACCGCTCGCCTCGATCGCGCAGCGTTGGCGTCGCCGATCCGAACCTCGGCCCGGCTCCGCGAGCTGGCGCTACCTGGTCGACGAGCGGCATATCCCCGAACGGATCATCGTCGCTGCCATTGCCGAAGGACGACTTCGCGAGGGCCCGCAAGGCAGCATGTGGGCGGCACACAGCGATTCGGTCGGCGTCATCACTGGCTGGGAGGAGCGTGGCCGGAGCTGGCGCGGGTTTGCGACGGGCGGTACGAAAGAGCTGTTCCGCCTGGGTTCCGCGGATTCCTTGCGCATCTGTGTGACGGAAGCCGCAGTCGATGCGATGAGCCTTGCCGCTATCGAAGAGCTGCGTGATGACACTCTGTATATCAGCACGGGCGGGGGATGGGCGCCTGCGACAGAGACGGCGATCCGCGCTTTGGCCGGGCGCGCCAATGCCGTCATTGTCGCCGCGACCGATAACAATCGGCAGGGCGAAGTCTACGCCCGTCGGATTCGGGAGATCGCGGACGAGGCCGGCTCTCGTTTCCTGCGGTCGCAGCCGCGCACCGACGATTGGAACGAAGACCTCAGCGCCGCCCGAATCGGAGGTGGACAGGAAGGCACGGTATGGTCCCGTGCTGTATGTCGTCCGCGCGAAGGCGAGCGAATATGAGGAATGAGAAAAAGCGAGGATCGCTGCCGCATGCCCGGCCGGCGCGTCAAGGGTGAAGCTTCGCCCGCGTGCCGCGGCCCTTGACCCGCCGGACCGGAGAGGCGGCTGCCGAGGAGGTGTGACGAAGGACTGGAGTGATGAGGAGATCAGGCGGATCGCTCGCGCTTCAGCCCGGTCAGGCTGAAAAGGAGCCGCCGATGCACACCTCACTCACCATCCGCAAAGTCTTCGAAGGCGTCGCCACGCGCCCCGAGATGTACCGTATGTTCCACCGCCATCGCGGCGATCCGGCAATGGCCGAAGGCGACGCCCCGCATCTCTTTGCGGGCGAGTGGTTCGAGATCGCGGAATGCGATCATGATTATATGCTCGAGATCCTGCCGCCGCTATGGATGCGCGCCGAAATGTTCGCGATGCGCGAATTCATGACCGGCAGCGTCACCAGCATCTTCTTCGCGCTCACCATCGATGGCAGGCGACGCTGGATCCACGGCTATTGCGACTTGTCGGCCCCCGGTTCGCCGGAGCGGATGAAGGCAGAGATCATTGAGCGCGAGTCGCGGCCGGTCCGCGCCATGACTCGCGACGAGCGGCTTGAGCACATCTGGTCGAGCACGCATGACGACTATCGCGGCTATGCCGGCGAGCGCTGGCCCGCTCCCATGCGCGGTCGCCGCACCGTGCTCGTCTACACGGGCCAGCGCGGCACCATCCTGAAGCTTCTCGACGACCTCACCGAGGCGGAGATCGCGGCCAAGCTGCCGGTGGAGCCTCCGCCATCTGCCGGAGACGGTCGCGGCCTAGCCTCGCCCTTCCCTTCCCGACCTGCGAGTAGCCCGGCCACGCGCCGGGCTTCGCATTCCCGCATCCGGCCCTGGCGCCGGCTCTCCGTCAATCCCGCAAGCGCCCATGCCCTCCGTCGCAGCCCGCGCCGGCGGAGGGCTGCGCGCGCCCAGCAGAAGGACATTTCCAAATGGCGCATGACGATCCTTTCACCCTCGACCTCTTCGGCAACACCGCCCTTTCATCGGGCCTCGGCCTCGGCGTTACCGCGTTCGGCCCCGATCCCGGCGGCGACGACGATCATGATCACGATCCGCCGCCGTCGCCGTCGGCCCCAGCAGGGCCGGCGGTCTCGTCGACGCAGCCCTCCCCGGCCGGTTCGCGCAAGCGCTGCGACAATTTCTACCTTGCTGATGCGCGCGGCCTCGCAAGGACCTGGAAGCAGCGCGCCCGCGACAATGTTGCGGCGGTCCGGCTCGCCTCACAGGTCGAGGCCGAGCAGCGGCCCGCGACGGTTGAGGAGCAGCGGCGACTGATCCGCTTTACCGGCTTCGGCGCGTCGGAGCTTGCCAATGGCATCTTCCGCCGGCCGGGCGAGACCGAGTTCGCGAAGGGCTGGGACGCGATCGGCGCCGATCTGGAGGACGCGGTCGATGATGTTGACTACGCCTCGCTCGCGCGCTGTACCCAGTACGCCCATTTCACGCCGGAGTTCATCGTGCGGGCGATCTGGGCGGCATTGCTGCGGCTCGGCTGGCGCGGCGGACGTGTGCTCGAGCCCGGGATCGGCACCGGCCTGTTTCCGGCACTGATGCCCGAAGCGCTACGCCATATCTCGCACGTCACGGGCGTCGAGTCTCGATCCCGTCACGGCGCGCATCGCCCGGCTGCTGCAGCCGCGGGCGCGGATCGTCACCGGCGATTTCGCGCGCGCCGATCTACCGGCGAGGTTCGACCTTGCGATCGGCAATCCGCCCTTCTCCGATCGCACCGTCCGCTCGGATCGCGCGCTGCGGTCGCTCGGCCTGCGGCTCCATGACTATTTCATCGTCAAGGCGATCAAGCTGTTGAAGCCGGGCGGCCTCGCCGCCTTCGTCACCTCGCACGGCACGATGGACAAGGCGGATGGCTCCGCGCGCGAGCTGATCGCTGAGCATGCCGATCTCCTCGGTGCGATCCGCTTGCCGGAAGGCAGCTTCCGCGCCGATGCCGGCACCGACGTCGTGGTCGACATCCTGTTCTTCCGCCGGCGCAAGCACGGCGAGCCGGAAGGCGACCTGTCCTGGCTCGAGCTCGAGGAAGTGCGCCCGGCGACGGAGGATGAGGGCGCCGTTCGCGTCAACCGCTGGTTTGCGCACCATCCTGGCCTTGTGCTCGGCGCGCACGCGCTGACCTCCGGTCCTTTCGGAGAGACCTACACCTGTCTTCCCAAGGCGGGCGAGGACCTCGCGCCCGTACTGGCCGAGGCGATCACCCTCCTTCCCGACGCCATCTATGACGGCGAACCGGAGGCGATCGACTCTGACGGCGAGGACGAGGTCGTGCCGGCGAAGCCGGATAGCTCCGCGAGCCTCACGGCGCGCGAGGGCAGCTATCTCCTGGATCACCGGCATGGCCTGACGCAGATCCTCGACGGGGCGCCAGTCCCTGTTGCGGTGCGCAAGGACCGCAGCGCCGACGGCATTCCGGAAAAGCATGCCCGGATCATCCAGAAGCTGATCCCGATCCGCGATGCGGTGCGCGAGGTGCTGAAATGCCAGGAGCTCGACCAACCGTGGAAGGACGCGCAGGTCCGCTTACGCATCGCCTGGTCGAACTTCGTCCGCGCCTTCGGCCCGATCAACACGACCGTCGTCTCGACGACGGAAGACCCGGAAACCGGCGAGGTCCGCGAGACCCATCGCCGGCCAAATCTCCAGCCTTTCCTTGATGATCCCGATTGCTGGCTGGTCGCGTCGATCGAGGACTACGAGCTTGAGTCCGACACGGGGAGGCCGGGCCCGATCTTCACCGAGCGGGTGATCGCGCCGCCGGCGCCGCCGATCATCACCAGCGCCGCTGACGCCCTGGCCGTCGTGCTCAACGAGCGCGGCCATGTCGATCCCGACCACATCGCCGAGCTCTTGCATCGGAATGCGGACGACGTGATCGCCGAGCCTCGGCAGCGCCATCTTCCGCGATCCGGCCGATGGGTCGTGGCAGACCGCCGACGCCTATCTTTCAGGCGCGGTCCGATCGAAGCTCGCGGCGGCGGAGGCCGCGGCCGCGCTCGACCCCGAATATGAGCGCAATGTGGCGGCCCTGCGGGAGGTGCAACCACTCGACCTCCGGCCATCAGACATCACCGCGCGGCTCGGCGCGCCGTGGATCCCCGCCGCCGATATCGTCGCTTTCGTCCACGAGATCATGGGTGCGGAGATCAAGATCCACCACATGCCGGAACTGGCGTCGTGGACCGTGGAAGCCCGCCAGCTCGGCTGGATGGCCGCCGGCACATCCGAATGGGGCACCGAGCGGCGGCACGCCGGCCAGCTTCTCTCCGATGCGCTCAATTCCTCGGTGCCCCAAATCTTCGACACCATCAAGGATGGCGACAGCGAGCGCCGTGTCCTCAACGTCATCGATACCGAGGCGGCGAAGGAGAAGCTGCACAAGATCAAGACCGCCTTCCAGAACTGGATCTGGTCCGATCCTGATCGAACCGATCGCCTGGCGCGGGTCTACAACGACCGGTTCAACAACATCGTGCCGCGCGCCTTCGACGGCTCGCACCTGAAGCTGCCGGGCGCCTCGGGCGCATTCGTTCTCTACGAGCATCAGAAGCGTGGCATCTGGCGCATCATCGCCTCGGGCGCGACCTATCTCGCCCATGCCGTGGGCGCCGGCAAGACGATGACGATGGCGGCCGCGATCATGGAACAGCGGCGTCTCGGCCTGATCGCCAAGGCCATGCTCGTCGTTCCCGGCCATTGCCTGGCGCAGGCGGCGCGCGAGTTCCTGGCGCTCTATCCAGGCGCGCGCATCCTCGTCGCCGACGAGACCAACTTTACCAAGGACAAGCGGCATCGCTTCCAGTCGCGCGCCGCGACCGCGACGTGGGATGCGATCATCATCACCCATTCCGCCTTTCGCTTCATTGGCGTGCCGTCCGCGTTCGAGCAGCAGATGATTCAGGACGATGCTCGAGCTCTACGAGCAACTCCTCACGAAAGTCGAGAGCGACGACCGGGTCTCGCGCAAGCGGCTCGAGCGGCTGAAGGAGGGATTGAAGGAACGGCTCGAGGCGCTCGCCACCCGCAAGGACGACCTCCTGACCATCTCCGAGATCGGCATCGACCAGATCATTGTCGACGAGGCGCAGGAGTTCCGCAAGCTGTCCTTCGCCACCAACATGTCGACGCTGAAGGGCGTCGATCCCAACGGCTCGCAGCGCTCCTGGGACCTCTATGTAAAGTCCCGCTTCATCGCGACAAAGAACCCCGGCCGGGCGCTGGTGCTCGCCTCCGGCACGCCGATCACCAACACGCTCGGCGAGATGTTCTCGGTGCAGCGTTATCTCGGCTACGCGGCGCTTTTGGATCGCGGGTTGCACGAGTTCGATGCCTGGGCCTCGACCTTCGGCGACGTCTCGACCGAGGCTCGAGCTTCAGCCGTCCGGCAAGTACAAGCCGGTCACACGCTTTGCGACCTTCGTCAATGTCCCCGAGCTGATCGCCATGTTCCGGTCCTTCGCCGACGTGGTGATGCCGGAGGACCTGCGGCAGCACGTGAAGGTCCCGGCGATCTCGACGGGCAAGCGGCAGATCCTGACCGCAAAGCCAACCCCGGCTTTCAGGCGCTACCAGTCCCTGCTAGACGCGCGGATCAAGGCAATCGAGATGCGCGACCGGCCGCCGGAGCCGGGCGACGACATCCTGCTCTCCGTCATTACCGATGGCCGCCATGCCGCAATCGATTTGCGTCTGGTCGATCCAGGTAGCGACAACGAGCCGGATAACAAGCTGAACCTGCTCGTCGCCAACGCCTTCCGCATCTGGAAGGAAACATCAGAAAACAGCTACGTGCGCGCCGACGGCAAGCCCTACGAGCTGCCGGGCGCCGCGCAGATGATCTTCTCCGACCTCGGAACCATCAGCGTCGAGAAGACGCGCGGCTTCTCAGCCTACCGCTGGATCAGAGACGAGCTTGTTCGCATGGGCGTGCCGGCGTCCGAGATCGCCTTCATGCAGGACTTCAGGAAGTCCGAGGCCAAGCAGCGCCTGTTCGGTGACGTGCGCGCCGGCAAGGTCCGCTTCCTGATCGGTTCCTCCGACACGATGGGGACCGGCGTCAACGCGCAGCTCAGGCTGAAGGCGCTTCACCACCTCGATGTGCCGTGGCTGCCCTCGCAGATCGCGCAGCGCGAGGGCCGGATCGAGCGCCAGGGCAATCAGCACGATGTCATCGATATCGTTGCCTACGCCACCGAGGGGTCGCTCGACGCGAGCATGTGGCAGACCAACGAGCGCAAGGCCCGCTTCATCGCCGCGGCGCTGTCCGGCGACACGTCGATCCGCCGGCTCGAGGACCTCGGCGAAGGTCAGGCCAACCAGTTCGCCATGGCCAAGGCAATCGCCAGCGGCGACCAGCGGCTGATGCAGAAGGCGGGACTCGAAGCCGACATAGCGCGGCTGGAGCGGCTGCGCGCGGCGCATATCGACGATCAGCACGCCGTCCGCCGGCAAATCCGCGACGCGGAGCGCGACATCGAGTTCTGCACGCGGCGGATCGCGGATGTCGGCAAGGATATCGGGCGCCGCGTTGCGACGGCGGGCGACGCCTTCGCCGCGAGTGTGGCCGGCACGCGCTATGTCGAGCGCAAGGAGGCCGGCCGCGCGCTGATGAAGGAGATCCTGACCCTCGTGCAGCTCCAGCAGGAGGGCGAGCTTGTGATCGCCACGATCGGCGGCTTTGACCTCGAATATTCCGGCGAACGCTTCCGCCGCGACGGTTACCGCTACACCACCGTGCTGCTACGCACCGGCGCGGGAGCCGAGATCGAGCTGCCGGTCACGGTCACGCCGCTCGGGGCAATCTCCCGCCTCGAGCATGCGCTCGGCGATTTCGAGGGCGAGCGGGAGCGCTATCGTCAGCGTCTCGCGGATACACGCCGTAGGCTCGCCTCGTATCAGGCGCGCGAGGACGGCGACTTCGCCTTCGCTGCAGAGCTGGCTGAGAAGCGCCGGCAGTTGGCGGAGGTGGAGAAGGCCCTTGCGAGCGATGTGGAGGGGAGCGGCGAGAACGCCATCGCAGCGTGATGAAGAAGGAAACGGAGGCGGCTCGCAGATCGGCCAGCCCGGCAGCGCTGACGCTCAACCGCCGCCTGCGCGATCCCGGCCCGTCGTCCTGCGCAGGGCTGGAAGCCCTGCTTGTCCGGCCAGGCAGGGATGCTCGGCCGCAGTTGTGCCGGCCCGACCGCTCCGCGGGCCGGGGGATGTCTTCGGAAAGAAGACGAGGAAGGACCCGCTCGGCGCGGTCCACCAACCCCGAACAGGAGAAATCCCATGCAACTCATCAAGGTCGATCCGCGTGCGCTGAAGGAGAATCCGGACCGCATGCGCCAGTCGAAGTCGACACCGCAGGCCGACGCCCTGCTGCTGGCGACGATCAAGGCCGTCGGCATCGTCCAGCCGCCCGTCATCACGCCTGAGACTGGCGGCGGCAACGGCTATGTCATCAACGCCGGTCATCGCCGCGTGAAGCAGGCGATCGCCGCCGGCCTCGAGGAGATCGACGTCCTCGTCGGCGAGGCGGCGAACGACAACGGCGCCATGCGCTCGATGATCGAGAACATCGCCCGCGAAGCGCTCGATCCCGTCGACCAGTGGCGCGCGATCGAACGCCTCGTCGCTCTCGGCTGGACCGAAGAAGCGATCGGCGTCGCCTTGGCGCTGCCGGTGCGGCAGATCAGGAAGCTCCGCCTGCTCGCGAACGTGCTGCCCGCCATGCTCGATCAGATGGCGAAGGGCGACATGCCCGACGAGCGGCAGCTCCGCACCATCGCCTCCGCCTCGCTGGATGAGCAGAAGGAGGTCTGGAAGAAGCACAAGCCGTCCAAGGCCGATCCGCAGGTGTCGTGGTTTAGCGTGGCGCAGGCTCTGACCAAGGCCTGGATGTACGCACGTGATGCCAGCTTCGGCGACGACCTCGCCCAGGCTTACGGAATCCAATGGGCAGAGGATCTGTTCGCGCCAGCAGATGAGGACAGCCGCTATACCACGGATGTCGAGGCCTTCCTTGGCGCGCAGCAGGAATGGATGACGAACAACCTGCCGAAGAAGGGCATCATCGCCGAGACGACGAACTGGGGCGAGGTCAAGCTGCCGCCGAAGGCGGAGCGCGTTTACGGCAAGCCGTCGAAGTCGGATTGCACGGCGATGTATCTCGACCGTGACGGCCGGGTGCAGAGCGTGCATTACCGCATGCCCGCGGCGAAGAAGGCGACGGGCAAGGGTGCGGCGGTCGACAGTGACGCTGCGGATGAGTCCGCAACAGTTTCGAAGCCGCGTCCTGACGTGACGCGCAAGGGCCTCGAGATGATCGGCGACTTCCGAACGGACGCGCTGCACGAGGCGCTGGCCCGCGCGCCGATCGAAGATGACACGTTGATGGCCTTGTTGATCCTCGCCTTCGCCAGCCAGAACGTCTCGGTCGAGTCCGGTAGCGGCGGGACCTACTACGGCAACCGGCGCTTCGCCCGCCATGCCGCGGCGCTATTCGATCAGGATGGCAAGCTCGTCCTCGACATCGACACGCTCCGCGTCGCGGCGCGCTCAACCCTTACGGAAGTCCTGTCGTGCCGGGAGAACCGCACCGACAGCGGCATCGCTGCCCGCGTCGCTGGTGAAGTCGTCGGCGCGGACAACTTCCTGCCGAACATGGGCACCGACGACTTCCTGTCGTGCCTGTCGCGCGCTGCGCTCGAAGGCTCGTGCAAGGACACGCCGGTTCTCCCGCGCCAGAAGGTGAAGGACACCCGCACCGCCCTGGTCGAGCACTTCAAGGAAGGCCGTTTCGTGCCTCCGACTGCGCTGTTCGCTCCGGACCAGGCCGCCGTGTCGTCGTGGCTGGCGAGGAACGCAGTCGCCGAAGACGACGAGGACGACCAGGTCGAGGCCGGCGATACCGACGATGGCGAAGCCTCGGACAACGAGGCGTTCCGCCAGGCGGCGGAATAGGCTGGCCCGCATCGACAATCCGACTAACGCCCCGCCGCCGTCTCAGCCGGCGGCGGCTTGGTTTCCAGCCCAATGAACAGGAGGACGTCCATGTCCGCACAATTGATCTACGACCTCGCTCCGCTCGGCTCGCTCGTACGGTTTTCCGACGGCACGCCGCGGCCGCCGGAGCGGCACCGCAAGAAGCTCGCTGCCTGGGAACACCGCAACAGCGGCGGACGCTTGATCCGCAAGCAGCCCGAACGCCGCGTCGGCAACACGGTCATCGGCGCGAGCATCACGCTGCACGCCGGCGACTATGGCGGCGGCGGTGTTGTGGTGCTTCGCGTCCACCGGACCTTCCCGGTCGACGGCGACCTTAAATTCGCTGTGACCGAGCGCCCGAAGGCCGGCGCGGTGCGCGTGCTCGACCGGCCCGGCGAGGATGCCGAGTTGGTCTATCTCGCCGGCAGCCGCGCCGATGCCGAAACCTGGCTGCAGAGCCACCGCTATCCAAATGCCGTTCTCGAAGAGGTGACGGCCGATGCGGTCGCCGCCGACGTTGCGGAAGGGAGGACTGCCGCATGACCGCGTCCGCACTCCCTACCACCATGACCGACGACTCGGCCGCCGGATACCCCGAGGTCGAGTTTGGTCGCAGCGGCGATGGCTTCCTCGCGGCGCGCGTTGCCGACACCGCCTTCGCCATGCTGCCGGCACGCGAGGGCCGCCACTATCTCGCAACCGGCTGGCGCATCGGCCGGCCGATCGCCGAATGGAAGCACTCCGACTTCGAGCTTCGCCGACGAGGCCGCCTTCCGCGCGAAGATCGCGGAGAATGCCGAGCACCAGCGCGAGGCGCGTGCGCTCGGCCGCCGCGACATCGCCTCCACGGCGAACACGCCTTGGGGCCCATCTCAGGGCGCGACCGTCTATGCGGAAGGCGTCGTCTGCCATTCGACGGCAGGACACGGCGGCTTTCATCTTTCCGCCGAACGCAACCGCAGCGTCCATTCGATGCTGCGCGCGCGGGGTGGCTGGTACGAGGAGGACGAGGGCTGGGCGATCGTGGCGATAACCTTCCCGAATCTGTTCACCAGCTACGAGCGGCGCTGCGCGGAGCGCACGATTAAGGATAGCTGGCCCGATGCCTGGGAGGTGATTTTCGGGACCCTGCTCCAGCCCGGCGAATCCCGGGAGAAGGATCGGCGCGCCTTCGAGACCGAGCACGCCTACGATTGGATCGTCGTGTCGGCGAACGCGTCGGATCAGCATCCCGGCTTTGTCGAAGTCGTCGCCACGCCGGGCGGCCGACGTGGCGCAGGCACCGAGGAGCGGCGCTTCCTGGTCCCGTCCGACGAGTACCGAATGGGTCGCTTCGGCTTCGTCGTCGATGAGACCCGCCACTCGGTCTATTCCGGGCCATCGAGCTTCGTCACCTGGCAAGGGAGGACGTCCCCATGAAGATCTCCCCGAGCGCCTCGCCCAGCTTTCGCGCATGGAGGAGGCGCGCCGCCAGACGCAGCGCCAACTCGACATGATCGACCGGCAGATCATCCGTCGCATGACGGCGCTGATACCACAGCTCGGTCGCAAGCGGTCGGGATACCGCCGCGGCAAGCCGCCCGACCCGAGTGCGTTCTTGGAACGCTACCGCTGGAATCTTGCGGCGATCACGGCAGCGCGCCAGCCGGAGATCGACGCGTTATCGCGCAAGCTCGCCCGGCAGGATGCCGCGATCGAGATGCTGCGGGCTCGGTGCGCGCCGGAGTCTCGACACGCTCGTGACGACCCGGAGCGCGCACATCGCAAGGACGAATGTCGCAGTCCGGCCGAGTGTCGTCCAGGGAAGCGGCATGGCGCTGCGGCATAGCGGACCACGCAGGTGCATACTTCGCGGCATTCCCGGCCACACGTTGCGAGCACAGAAGCGGCGGAGGCCAGATCGAACCTTTCCGGTATCGCCAACCCGGCCCGTATTCTGTCGCCTCTCCCCTCGGGTTTGCTGCGGTCTGCGCCCCCGGCGGTCCGCTTCAAGGCCAAGTCGCAAGCGACCGGAGACCGCCGATCTCGGCAAGGCCCGGCCGCATCCGGCGCAGGGCCCAGCAGCCTGGGACCCCGCTTGTCCGCAACCGGACCTTGCTCGCCTGGCGGTGCCCGGACCTTGAAGCGGCCCTCATCCCGGCGGCGCTGGGCGACCGCACCCCAAGGGGAGAGCCGGCAGGGGCCGGACCGAACCCGACGGCGAAACCAGAAAAGGACTTCACCATGACCAAGACCGCTCGCGCACCTCGCACCAACGCCCGCGTCGTCCCGCTTCGCCGCGGCACCACCATCGAAATGGTCCGGCTCGTTTGCCCGGACGCAGCCCAGGCCACCCGGATCGCCGAGAGCTTCGGCCTCCCCGTCCTCGACAGCGACGCCATCCGCGACCTGCATCAGCGGCTCATCAGCGAGACCGCCGACGCGCTCGGCGAAGGCGTCAACGAACGCGCCATGCAGATTCACCTGCAGCGCATCGTCGGCTCCTATGTCGGCTCGGCCCACGGCGCTGGGCAGTTCTACAGCCGCGCGGTCACCGAAGCACGCGAGGCGACGGCAAAGCTCGCCAACGACACGCGCGACGAAGACCTCGATGGACCGGTCGGGTTCGAATCCGCGGCCCAGCGCAAGCGCGAATTCGCCGCCGAGGTCGCCGTTCAAGCACACGCACTGCGCATGGCGGCTGAAGGAGCCGTCGCCGCCTACGAGCACGTTGTCGGCGAGAGCTGGAAGCCGTTCGAACGCCAGCCCGACCAGCCGGGCGAAACCGTCAGCCGCAAGGCGGCCGAGGTTCAGATGGCGGCGTTCGGGTGATGCCGCCGGCGGGGCTTCGGCCCCGCCTCTCGCTCACGATCCGATATCGGCCGGTCCTTCGGGACCGGCCTTTTTCATGTCGCACATCGCGACGGCGCAAACGAGCAAAGAGAAATGACCCGGGATCGAGCGCACGTCGCGGCCCGTACCGGCTTTCGGTCGATGCTCCGGCCGGCGCGGCAGCGCAACGGCTTTGCCGTCCTCCACTGCGTTCCGGTCCGGCGTCTCTTCCCTCACCCCGACCACCAGCGTCACCGGATGCGCGACCCCGCAGGCCTTCGCAGCGGACCGCCGTGACGGGCCGCGACAGGCGCGGCCTCCAACGGAGGTTAGAATCATGACTGGTAAGGAAACCAAACCCCGCGCCGACATCTACGCGCGGATCACCGATCGCATCGTCGCAGACCTTGAGCGCGGTGTGCGTCCCTGGGTCAAGCCATGGAATGCGGCCACCGCGGCTGGATGCATCACGCGCCCGCTGCGCCACAACGGCATGCCCTACCAGGGCATTAACGTCGTGCTGCTGTGGTCGGAAGCGGTCGCGCGCGGCTTCACGTCACCGATCTGGATGACGTTCAAACAATCACTCGAGTCTCGGCGGCCACATCCGCAAGGGCGAGACCGGAACGATGGTGGTCTACGCCAACAAGATCACCAAGACCGAGACCGATGAGCATGGCGACGACGTCGAACGGACCGTTCCGTTCCTGCGCGCCTATACCGTGTTTTGCGTCGACCAGATCGACGACCTGCCGGATCACTATTACAGACGCCCGGCGCCGACCATCGCGCCGGCGCAGCGTATCGCGCATGTCGACGCCTTCTTCGCCAACACCGGCGCGACCATCCGGCACGGCGGTGACAAGGCTTTCTTCGCACCATCGCTCGACCTCATCCAGATGCCGCCGTTCGAGAGTTTCCGTGACGCTGAAAGCTATGCCGCCACGCTCGCGCATGAATGCGTGCATTGGACGGCGCCGCCGCATCGCGTCAATCGCGATCTCAGCCGCTACGCGAAGGATCGCAATGAGCGGGCGCGCGAAGAGTTGATCGCGGAGCCTCGGCGCGTGTTTCCTCAGTGCGGATCTCGGTATCGCACCCGAACTCGAGCCGCGCGCCGATCACGCAAGTTATCTTGCGTCGTGGTTGGAGGTGCTGTCCAACGAGAAGCGTTTCATCTTTTCCGCGGCCGCCCACGCTCAGCGGGCAGTCACCTATCTGCACGATGTTCAACCCAAGCCGGCCGAGATCGGCCAAGCGGCATGAGGCGCAACGATCCGTGTCTCGGCCGCTTGCCCTCATCGTTCACCTTTCTAGACATGGTGAAGGCCTCGTCTCACGGCGAGGGCCGTTCGCTTGTGCATCGTCATGCGGAATGGCGGCGCTTGCCCATTGTCCGACCGGGCCGCAGCAGCGGGGATGTGGCGGAGCGGGGCGCCTGGCTCTATTCGAGATGCCGGCCTGTTCCTGGGCGGGCCTCTTCCCGCACCGGCAGAAGCCTGATCTCGTCACGATGCGACCGCCTGGGTTGCGTCGAGGCCTCTGGGCCGGAGGAAAACCTACGCGCGCGTGCAAGTCTCCTTCACCAACGTGCGCTGGACCGTCGTCGTGCGGTGTGGCTTGCCTGACGCTCAGTCGTATCCTCATCGTTCGGCCTGTCGCGCCCAATGCGTCCTCGATTTGGCATGTCTAACCGAAGGCCGTCGTCGCTGCGCTCCGCCTCGATCAAAAGACCGCAACGGCCGTTCTCGGCTTTCTTCCCTGGCCGCTACGCGCCCATTCCTCGCGAGACAAGAAAGCCTCGCCCTGGCCGCCCTCTACTGCGTGGCGGCCCTTCGGGTGCGGCCCGATCGCCTCCGGTCAACGACAGCCATCGAGGTCGCGATGGTCGCGGCCCGACGAAAGAGGACACGAACATGGCTACCATCGGCAACTTCACCGTCAACGGCAACGGTTTCGTCGGCACCGTCAAGACCCTCGCTCTAGGCACTGTCAAGACCAAGATCGTTCCGGCCGAACGCGCTTCAGACAAGGCCCCGGACTACCGCATCTTCGCGGGCGCGAACATCGAGTTCGGCGCGATGTGGAAGAAGAAGTCCCAGGACACGGGCCGCGAGTACCACTCGGTCAAGCTGGACGACCCGAGCTTCCCGGCTCCGATCTACGCGACGCTGGTTGAGGTCGAAGGCGAGGAAGGCCACTCGCTCATCTGGTCTCGCCCGAGTCGCGACTGAGATGCGGCGCAGGTGGCCCCGCCGCGAGGCGGGGCCTTCACCGTAGGCGGCAAGGAGAACGCTGCAAAATCATGGACGCGTGCTGCCGGCAAACGCGCGAGTGCGACCCAAAATTACCTCTGCCGTCCGAGCAAATGGGACGATCCGTTCGTCATCGGGCGCGACGGTTTGCGCCGAAGTCATCACTAAATTTGGGGCGGCCGCCCTATTCCATCACGCCACCGGCGTTAAGCTTCTAGGCGAATCCGTTGTCGAACCCGCTCATAGAGCTGGACTTCCGCTTTTTGCAGAAGCTCCAACACCACCGCGAATTGCTGCCGATCGACATGCGTCGCCCAGCCGCTCTCGCAGCGCACAACGAGATAATAGCTGTCGCCGTACTCTTCGACCCCGCGTTTGAAAGTGACGGTCGCGCACTGAACCGTCCCCTTTTCGCGCGCCTGCGGTCCGGGAGCAAGATTGCAATTGTATCGCGCGGCAAGTTCTGGAAACGGACCATCGTCCTGTTCACGCTTGCGATAATGATCGAAGATCAGGTCGGGCTGACAGCCGCGCACCAGGCGAAAGCTCATGCCGACGCCGGCATAGTCGTTCCGGGTGTGGCGCACCGGCGGATCGAATGCCAGCGTCACGCGAATGCAGCGCTCGCCGTTTCCCGCCTGAAATGCTTCCGGGATCGGAACTCGGTAGACGGCAAAATGATCGAGGGCGAGTCTCATCCTCGGCGTAGAGGGTCACGCGCGCGTCGTCCGAGAATGCGGCGCGCTCGAGATTCACCAGGCCATGACCGACAATCGCCCGGGTCGCGTCTCCACCAAGCAGCTGAAGCCGTTCGCTGGCGGGCGGTGGGATTTCCGCAGACCCCACAATGAGCGCGCGCACTAGATTGGCAGAAGCCTGCGGGAAGCGCGTCAGGATCTGAGCGGCGCTGAAGGCAACCCGCGGCGCGGCATAGGACGTGCCCGAGCCCGCAGTGAAGAGCTGATCGAGATAGCTGTGATGCAGCGTGAGAACACCGGCGCTACCGACATCCTCGCCTCCCCGCAGCCGCGCGGACGACGGCATCGAAGATCAACGTGCCGCCGATCTCAACGACGTCGGGCTTGGTCGCGCCGCCTGGTCCCGGTCCGATCCGCGAGAACGGGGCCGGCTCATGCAGGCGCGTGATGGGACGAACGCGGACGTCGTCGGCGCGATCGGGATCTAGACCTTCGCCGTGCGCGAGCGCGCCGACGGTGATGACGTTCAAGGCGCCGGCCGGCTCGAACAACCGGTTGGCGTCCTCCAGGAGATAGCGCGGATATTCGGTCACCGCCTGTTCGAGACGATTGCCGCCGCGCGGCATGCGATTGCCGGACGAGACGACGATGATGACGTCGAGCTCGCGCGCCAATTCGTCGAGCGTGGCGGCCCATGTTCCGACCTTGCCACCGTCGAAGACGCGGCGGCGGTCGGCCAGCGCAATCACGAAGACCCGACAGCCAAAACGCTGGTTCAGAGTCGCGATCGCTTCGCGCATCTGCGAGGGCACGAGGCGCCGATCGTCAAAGCCACCTTGGTCGTTCACCACCTTGGCCGCACAAAGACGAGCGCCCCGTTGCAACGCGCCGGCGTCAAGCTGCGCGCGCAGATCGCCCAACACGGCGACGCCGGCCACGCGGGTGCCGTGGCCCCACACGTCAGCGGTGCCGAGTCTCGGCGGGAACGCCAATCGCGCCGACAAGAATATCCGCCAGGAAGGGGTGATCGTTGACTCCGCTGTCGATGATGCCGATCAACGGGGCATCATCGGCCACGGCGTTCAGTGCCGGCGCTTCCGCAAGCACCATCTCGAGCGCCTCGGCCGTCGTCACGTCCGGCGCCGGCGGCAGATCAATCGCCGCGATTTCCTCGACCGCCAGCAGCGTGCGCAACAGTTCGCCCGTCAGCCGCGCACGAAACATGCTGATCGAGGGACCGACATAGCGATCAAAGACCTCTCCCGCCCGCGCCTCGACGTAGCGGATGACGTCCTCAACCTTGCGCTCGCGCAGGCGACGTTCGCCCAGATCCCAAAGCTCGATGTCGACCAGATAGGATGTCTGCGGGACGAAGTCATCGACGTCCGCGAATCCTTCTTCCCGCAAGCTTGGACCGATCCGGTCGCGCGGCTCGACCGATCCAATGCTTTCGATCCCGGAAACGAAATTGATGTAGGGGGCGTGCTTCTGCCCGGGCGGCGGGCCGCCCTGATAGGCATCGAGCCGGGCGCGGAAATCCCGCATGTCTTCACTCGAGGCGAACAGCACCAGCGTGCGGTCCGCGTCGCTCGATAGCACCGTGAGCCCCAGCCGCTCCCACTCTTCCTCAAGCAGGGGGCCCGTCATCTGCACGCGCAGGATTAGGGAGGGGTCGACAAATTCGGGCTTGCGGCGCCGCCTTTGCTCCTGCGTCGCGGCGTCGAGTCTCGTCGCGCAGCTTGGCGGTGTGCTGGTCGCGATCGCGCGCCGGCGGTGGGCCGCCGCCGCCGTGCTTGCGCCGCTCGAATTGCTCCGGAAGCCGAACGAGTTCGAGGTGATCGTATCGGGCCACGGCGCGCCTAGCTCGGCGCGAGGCGAGACTGTCCTGCCCGGCGGCGCGCCTCGTCTTCCAAAGCGTTATTGAAGTCCCGCGCCTGCGCCTGCTTGCGGCGATCAATGATCATCGTCTTGACCGCCTGGGTGCAGACGCGCTCGATCTCGGCATAGGAATAGCCCTCCAGCGCCGCCGCATGCTGCAGCGGATCGAAGGCGGTGGCGACGTTCTTGAATTTGAGCCGCAGGAATCGGCCGATCATTGCGCGATCCGGCTTGTCGAACCAGACGACCTCGTCGAAGCGCCGCCAGACCGCTGGATCGAGTGATTGATCGAGGTTGGTCGCGGCGATCAGGAAACCTTTCGGCTGAATGTGGTCGATGAACAGCAGCAGGCTGTTGACGACCCGGCGCAGCTCATTGTGCTCGCTGCTGTCGTCGCGCGAGCGCGCCAGCGCGTCGAACTCGTCAAAGAATAGGACGCAGGGCTGCTTGCGGGCGAACTCAAAAATCTTGCGAACGTTGCCCGCGGTCTCGCCGAGGTAGGACGAGATCAGCCGATCGAGTTTGACGAGGAACAGCGGCAGTCCGAGTTCGGCTGCAAAAATCTCCGCGCACAGCGTCTTGCCGCATCCCGGCGGGCCGCAGAACAGGAGCTTGGATCGAACGTTTAGCCCGTGCCGCCGGATGTCCTCGGCGCGGCGAAACTCTTTGACGAGGCCAAGCAGCACCCGAACGTTCGTCGCTCCGAGCACGATATCATTGCGCGTGTGCCGCGGTTCGATCCGCTCGATGAAGTCGGCGGCCGCTTCAGGGAACGGAAGCAGGGGCGCGAGCGCCTTCGGACCGCTCGGGCGGCTCGGGCCGGCCTCAAGGGTCTTGCGCAGGCTACGCGCCAGCACGCGATTGTTCTTCTTTTCCTCTTCGTCGATGATTTGCTCCGCCACAGCGCGGAACTCATCGTCCCGACCGTAGCTGGCGAGCAATTTTTTCATCAACTCCCCACGGGCCATGGCTGTGCTTTACTTTCTCCTGCTCCACGAATCATAACCGCAAATGAAGCGTTTCACGATGGGGTTACTACCCGATTTAAACAAGGCAAATGGCTGTCGGACGGTCCTTTCTAAAGAATCCCCCACGCCCGGTATCGTCCCCGCCCCGTCGCCTCGCGCAAGCCGAGGCTCCGCGACCAGGTCCTGGGCGGCGCGCGGCGTGATCTTCAGCTCCTCCGCGATCATGCCGGCCGAGACCATCGGACGGGACAGCACGTAGTCGAGCAGCGCCGGCAGCCGGGAGGTGGAGCGGCGGCCGGTAAGTTTGCGAGCGAGCAGGGTACGGGCAGTCAGCCAGCGGTCGTGATCCTTGAGTCCGGCCTTGGCTGCGGCCGCGAGCGCCTCGAGCTGGGCGGCGAGGCGCCCGGCGCTATCGCGCGGCCTTCGCCGCTCGCGCGGAATGGCCTTGAGTCCTTCATGCAGGCAGGACAAGTGCGAGCGCGTCTTTCCGCGCGAACGCAGAAGGGCCGCGGCCAGCAGTCGGCCAAGCCAGGGTGTGTGTTGCAGCGGCTCGATCGTGCTCCACGCGTCGTCGGCGATGGCGGCCGCCAGCGCGGGCGGCAGATTGCGTGTCCGATCGATTATTGTGCTCCACTCCTTCATCCGTTGGTCCTCGTCCCAGTCGAGGTCGTAAACCAATGGATCGCGTTCCGGCAAACGCCGCACCTGACTGGCGCTCTCACCGGCCAACGCACGATTGGCCTTGGCGATTGCGGCGTCGACCGCGGCGAAGGCGTCGGCCAGCCGGTCGTCGGCTGTCGCGATGGCAAGGTGTCCCTCCGATCTCGCCTCTCCGTCGGCGTCTTCCGCTTCGTTCGCCGCCGGTCCTCCCTTATTCCGGTCACTCGTCTCATCTTCCCAACCGTCCACCCCTTGCCGGCCGCGCAGCTTGGCGAGGCCGGCCGGCGACAGCGCCCAATCCGGTTTGGCCTCGGCGATGCGGCGGCGGGCGCGCAGAACAGTACGGGCGCGGGTCAGTTCGTGGGTGGGGCTGCGGATATCCATGCCGGCGTCGTGGAGGACCAGATCTTCGAGGTGGACGAGCTCGCCCCCGAGCCACAGACTGGCGCACGCATCAGTGAAGTGAGTTCGGGCGATCCAGCCGTCGCGGATCGGGCTTTTAGCGAGGCGCTCATCGAGTCGGGCCAACGCGTCTTCTGCATCGGCCAGCGGCCCGGCCAGCTTGGTCCATGGCAATGGATCGGGGATCTGGTAGCCGGAGCCTAAGATATTGATAACCTTAACGGGAATCACCGCAACGGACACTAACACAGCTTTAGGTTCTGTCATAGCGATGGCAGCTTTCGCACCCCTCTGACTATCGATAACTATCTCTTATCGATAGTGTTGACCATCCACCCCCAACTCTGCGACTCTGGTCGTCCTCAGCCCGGAAATTGCTCGATCGCCGGCGCCAAATTGACGAGAGACCGTGGAATTGCCCCCTGCTCCAGCCCGCCTGATCTCCTGCGATGAAGCCGGGTTTACCGGCCCAAACCTGCTCGATGAGGATCAGCCTGTCTTCGCGTACACGGCGATCGATCTGACGCCGGCCGAGGCTCAAAGTATCATCGATAGCGCGCGGGCGCGCCATCGTGTGCAGGCTCCCGAACTCAAAGCAAAGCTCCTGCGCAGGCGCCCTAACTGGGGCGAAATCGCGCTTGAAATCGCGAGCCAGGTCGAAGGCCGTGCCATGGTCATGGTGTGTGACAAGCGGCTGAACCTCGGGGGCAAGACCTACGAATACATCTTCGAACCTGTCCTCGAAGACAATAACGTCCTCTTCTATCGCCACAATCTGCATCGTTTCGTGATGAACGCGATGTATCGGACAATGTATGCGACCGGCGCTCAGCCACACGCGATGGCGCTGGAACTTGAATGCTTCATGCGGTCATTCGAGCCCCAAGATGCCCCTCTGCTCTTCGCCGGCCGGACCAGCGGTGACGACAACGCTGTCGTGCTCAATTGTGTCCTGCGCTTTGCGCGCGGCTATTCGGCCCGAATTTTCGAGCGCACGGCGCACCTTCGAGTCGCAGAAACCCTAACGGGGAAGTGGACGCTTGATTTGACCTCAACCGCCCTGTTCAGTCTGCTTTTCCGCGGATGGGGCCTTCGTTACCCAAGTGTCGACCTGCTTTGTGACGACTCCCAGCCGTTGCGCGCGGCGGCGCCTTTCTTCGACGGCTGGGTCGGCCGAGATGACGCGCCCGAAATAACAGACGGTCGGCGCTTCACGCCAATCCGGGGAAATCTCGCAAACCCCATAAGATTTGGATCCTCGCTCGATCACCCAACCATCCAGATCGCGGATGTCATTTCCGGTGCCTCCGCGGATTTTGTGCGTGCGCCGGATAGCGGCCGTCTTGCGGGATGGGGCCCTTTCCTCGATCGGCACATTCACGAAGACCATATTCTTCCGAATGATAACTTGATCGATACGCGGCGCCTGGAGGCGCGGGTCAATATGGCGGTCCTTCGCGAATTGGCGAGGCGGGCTGATCTCGGTGCCGACCCTCTGGCAGGAATGGAGACCTTCTACGCCGATACGATCCGACGCTTTCGGAGCCCCGCCTCACGAATGAAACCACCAAAGCCAACGCGTCGGCGGCCGCCCCTTCACAAGGATGACCGATGACCGATCTGCGGAGTGTGGCCGCCGACCCTGAAACCCGTCGTGCCCTCGAGCTAGACACGCTGTCAGCGATTTTGCCGTTGGACCGGCGAGATATGCTGGCTGAGCTTCTCACGGACGACGACGTCGCGACCCTCAAGCACCTGGCAAAGGAAGGCATAGGAGAGAATAGCTTGCGCGCGCTTGCCTCCGATCTCGCCTATCTGGAAGGTTGGGCCCGAACTGCTACAACTGAGCCCCTACCCTGGCCGGCCCCCGAAGCGCTCGCTTTGAAATTCGTCGCGCATCATATGTGGGACCCCGCGAAACGGGAGACGGATCCTCGGCATGGTATGCCTGCCGAAATCGCCCAGAGCATGCGCACAGCGGGCCTGATGCGAAGCACCGGGCCTCACGCGCCTAACACCCTCAAGCGACGCCTCGCCAGTTGGGCAACCCTGCATCGCTGGAAAGGCATTGAAGGCCCCTTCGCATCTCCGGGCCTTCGGTCAGCCGTTCGGCTTGCGGTCCGTGCTTCGATGCGGCCGCGCCAACGAAAGAGCAAGCGAGCGGTCACGAGCGACATCCTGGATCGGCTGCTGGCAACTTGTTCGACGGATCGGTTGGCCGACACGCGTGACCACGCCATCCTGCTTCTCGCCTTCGCATCTGGCGGCCGTCGCCGGAGCGAAGTAGCCCGGTTGCGGGTCGAGCAGATTACCGACGAACCAGCGGTGCAACTCGATCCACAGAATCCGGAATCCGAGCTTTTGGCATGCGCCGCGGTTCAGCTCGGCCGAACCAAGATTGGCAACTTCGACGATGAGGGGAAAGTCCTCATTGTCGGCCCCCCGGTCGAGGCGCTGAGGGAGTGGCTGGAACGCGCAGATATCGCCAGCGGTCCGGTCTTTAGAGCCGTCGATCGATGGGATGCTGTGGATGAGAGGGCGCTGACCCCTCAGTCCATCAACCTTATCCTGAAGCGCCGTTGCGCGATGGCGGGCCTGAACGAGAAAGAGTTCTCCGCGCATGGCCTCCGGTCGGGCTATCTTACCGAAGCAGCGAGACGTGGAATTGCCCTCCCGGAGGCGATGCAACAATCTCAGCACCGATCGGTCCAGCAGGCCGCCAGTTATTATAACGACGCCAATCGAAGCCTCGGAATGGCTGCACGCCTCACTGTCAAATGAAAGTCCGGGCGCTAAGTTGTACGCATACAACTCGCACCGACGCCCGCAGATACTGGATCAGATCAATCGCAGCGCTAAGTTGTACGCGTACAACTTCCAAGGCGGAACCAACACCGTCCGACAATCGGTCGCCAAAAGGCGGCCCCTGCGCCGTCAGCTCAGCGGAGGCCGCGCTAACTGCGGAATCTATTCGCATGGGGGAAGTCTACGCGGCGCGGCACATTGCTTAGGCTCCCTCGGCCCAGCGAGATCAACTGCCGTTCCAGCAGAGAACGGTGACGCCGCCGCACGCCCAGCGTCACCAAAGGAGAGGCAGGGGCTTTGCAAGATCGAGTTAGACCTCATCTGCAAAATCGCCGTCCCCAATGGTGCAAACCGTAGGCCCATCCCGGCCGTTAATTAGCGTCCGTTCCATGAGGTCTGAACTGGTAGAGAGGGCGGCCAACCAGAACCATTCACCGCTCAAGGCGCTGAGGGCGAGGCGGCGTTAACTTCTCGTTAACTCAAAAATCCTTGCGGCTCCGGGAGAATCGGGCATTACTGACGATCAGCGCATTTTGGGGCCAACTGCCAAAAAATCCGCAGATGCAGAGATAACAAATGCCAACCTCAGCGAAGACTCAGGACGATACTTTGCGTGATCTGCGGTCGCTGATAAACGCCGACGCCGAAGAGTTGTCGACGCGACTGCGGGCGCAGCAACTTCGCGATTTCCCGCCCGCCGCCGAAAAGACGATTCGCCGATTTTCCTCTGCCGAGACTGCGCGCTTTATTGGCATCGCGGAAGGCTACCTGCGACAGTTGGTTTCGGAAGGGAAGGGGCCTCCCGCCCCAGCAAATAGCCGCCGCAGCTACTCGATCGAGGACGTGGACGCTCTGCGAGCCAGCCTCGACAACGCCGGTAAGGGCGGACGACGCTACGTCCCCCATCGCCGCGATGGAGACACACTCCAGGTCATCTCCGTCATGAACTTCAAGGGCGGCAGCGGCAAAACCACAACGGCCGCGCATCTCGCGCAGTACCTTGCCTTCAGAGGTTATCGAGTCCTCGCAATTGACCTCGATCCCCAGGCGAGTCTTTCGACCTTGTTCGGGCACCAGCCAGAATTGGACGTCGGCGAAAACGAGACGATCTACGGGGCCATTCGCTACGACGACAAACGCCGCGACATGCGTGAGATCGTGCGCGCGACGTATATTCCGAACCTCCATATTGTCCCGGGCCAGCTCGAGCTCATGGAATTTGAGCACGAGACGCCAAAAGCGTTGCTGACCCGTGAGAACCACGACTCGTTGTTTTTCGCCCGAATTGGCGAAGCGCTGGCCCAAATCAGCGACGCCTACGACATTGTCGTGATCGACTGTCCGCCGCAGCTGGGCTTTCTGACCCTTTCCGCGCTCTGCGCCGCAACCGCAGTTTTGATCACGGTGCACCCGCAGATGTTGGACGTCATGTCGATGTCCCAGTTTCTCAACATGACTGGAAGTTTGCTGGACGTCGTCGCCGATGCGGGCGGCACCACACAGTACGACTGGATGCGCTATCTAGTCACACGCTATGAGCCGAGCGACGGCCCGCAGACGACCATGGTCGGCCTCATGCGCTCGATATTCGGTTCACGTGTCCTGACGCATCCAATGGTGAAAAGCACCGCAGTCGCTGACGCCGGCCTCACCAAACAGACGCTGTACGAAGTCGAACGACAGCAGTTCACGCGCGGTACCTACGACAGAGCCATCGAAGCCCTCGATCTGGTGAACGGCGAGATCGAAGGCTTGATCAAGCAGGTTTGGGCCCGGAGCTAAGCATGGCGCGCAAGATCAACTTCGATCCTCCCTCGAATGAGGCGACGACGCCGGCGGCCGAACCGCGGGACGCTGCGCCGCAGCGAGCGCGGCCTCTCCTCGGTCTTGACCGTCCAATCAAACAGTCCAGTGCGCTTGGCGCAATATCGCAATCTCTTGGAGGCATCTCCGAGAAGGTGAAGCGTGCAGAGGAAATCGAACAGAAGCTCATTGAAGGCCAGGTCATCGTCGAACTCGATCCTGCTCTGATCGATGATTCCTTTGTGCCGGATCGTATGGAATCGCCTGAAGAGCAGAACGCAGCTTTTCGCGAGCTGATCCGTCAGCACGGGCAGAACGTTCCGATTCTTGTGCGTCCGAAGCCCGGCGCGACAGAGCGTTACGAGGTTGCATTCGGCCACCGCCGATTGAGGGCCGCGCGCGAATTAGGGATCAAGGTGAGGGCGGTCGTTCGCTCGCTTACCGATGAGCAGCTGGTTATCGCCCAAGGCCAAGAAAATAGCGGCCGGACAGATTTGACCTTCATCGAGCGTGCTCGCTTCGCCGCTCGGCTAGAGGAGCGGCAGTTCGCGCGCGAGATCATCATGGCATCGCTCAATGTCGACAAAGCCGCGCTCTCTCGGCTCATATCGATCGCGACGCGGGTGCCGGCCTCGGTCATCGACGCCGTTGGACCGGCGCCCGCGTTTGGTCGCGTGCGCTGGCAGGAACTGACGGAACTCCTTGAGCAGGAGAACAACCGCGCTCGCGCGATCGAGCTGGTACAAGCTCCGGATTTCGCGGCGTTAGACACCGACAAACGATTCGAATCGCTTTTCGCCGGTCTTCGGCAAAAGGCAGCACGCGCTCGCGCGGAAACATGGTCGGCGGCTGACGGAACGCACGCTGCAAAGGTCGCCCGCCAAGGGCGGAAGCTGACCCTGACCTTTGACGACCGCGTCGCACCGAACTTCGGCGACTTTGTCCGAGATCGACTGCAGACGCTCTACGATCAATTCAAGGCCGGCGGAAAGCCGGACTGAACCTAGCTTGCCCGGTCGGAATGAGCCGATCGAGCCAGTACCCCCGCAACCAAGTCGGAGAACCCACTAGGCAAAAGAAAAAGGCCCCCGTCACGTCGCCGTTCCGGAAGCCCCTTCTTTGTGTTGGCGCTCAAAGAATCACACTTCCGCGAATCACTGTCAAGAGTTTTGGCGCCGTTTTCGGCGAGCAGATTTCCTTTGCCCTAACTGAGGCAAGGACATGCAGTCACACCCACCAACGACGCCCTTTGGGCGGCGATCGCTGACGCTTGCCCATGTGGCAAGCCAGATGGTCGCAACCGAACGTCCTCCCGAAAAGATCGTGCACAAATGGAAGATCTTCCACGCCATCTGCACGGCACGGCCGCGCCTTGGGGTGTCGGAGCGCGCGCTCTCGGTGCTAAACGCGCTCTTAACCTTCCATCCCGAGACCGCGCTGACAGGGGAGGATGACCTGATTGTCTTCCCCTCGAACCATCAGCTCGCTCGGCGAGCGCACGGCATGCCGGCATCGACGCTGCGACGCCACCTCGCTGTGCTGGTCGACGCGGGGCTAATCGTTCGGCGCGACAGTCCAAATGGCAAGCGATATGCGCGGAAGGACGATGCTGGCGAAATCGAGCTCGCGTTCGGCTTCGATCTGTCACCGCTCGTCGTACGCTCGGAAGAGTTCGAGAGCCTGGCGGCCGATATCGAAGCCGAGGCCCGCGCACTCAAGCTCGTACGAGAGCGCATCACGCTGTGCCGGCGCGACATCGCGAAGATGATTGCAACTGGCATCGAGGAAGCCGTCCCGACGCGAAGGGGAGGGCAGGGGCCTGCCGATTGGCAGGTCGTGCACGCTGCCTTCCGCGCGATCGTCGATCAGATTCCGCGCACGGCGACGCGCCAGGAGCTCGAGCCGATCGCCGACGAGTTGTCTCAGCTCGCCGACGACGTGCTCAATCTTCTGGAAACACATATCAAATCGAAGAATCCGAGCGCCAATGAGTCCCATTCTGAGCGCCACATACAGAATTCAAATCCAGATGCCCTCATTGATCTTGAACCTAGCCTCCGAGAAGGCCGGGCGGCGGGAGCTGAGCCAAAGCCTCAACCATCGCGAGTCGGGGAGGGGGCGTATCCGTTAGGAATGGTCCTGAGTGCATGCCCGGACATCGTCGATTATGCGAAAGGTGGGATTTCGAACTGGCGCGATTTCCTCGCTACTGCGGCCGTTGTGCGATCGATGCTGGGGATCAGTCCGAGCGCCTGGGAGGAGGCGCAAAAGGTTATGGGCGAGGTGCCCGCAGCCATCGTCGTCGCGTGTATCCTGCAGCGCGGGACGGCGATCAATTCCGCTGGCGGTTATCTGCGCGGTCTGACGCGAAAAGCCGAGGTCGGCGAATTTTCGCTTGGCCCGATACTGATGGCGCAGATCAATTCCCGTCGGCGGGACAAGCAGCGGGCGTGAGGCGATGAGGCGCCGTTTCCAGACCTTGCCTTTTCGTGTGATCGAAACACCCGTACTGACCCGGCTTCTGCGCTGTGTCGACGCAAAGCCGTTCGGAGAAATCGTCAATGACAAAACACCCTTCAATCATCCTCACCCCGTTTTTCCAGCCTCGCGATGAGGGCGTCGCGGAGCAACGGATGTACGTAGCGGGGTTCGCGGACGAGGCGGGCGAGGCTTGGGGGACGCTGATTCCGTTGGATGCGGAGATGGTCGAGCACGCCGTTCTGGGACAACAGACATTCACTGTCTGGTGCAACTCCGACGGTCGCATCCAACCGCAGCCGAGCAGCGACAGTCTTTTTGAAGAGCTTCTGGAGAAAGGCCAATTGAAGGAGACGCCCCTTGATGAGCTCGTCGCCGAAGCCATCGAGCTGGGCAAGAATGAACCCAATGATGACATTCTCGATATGTTCGAGACCCTGCATGAGCGGCTGGTGCGGGCGGAGGGCATGGTCGCTGACGAGATCGCGCGGCGCAGGCGATGACTCCTCGCGCGGCAGTCAGCGCGGTTCAGTGCTGTAGGGCCGGCTTGTACTAACGCGAGCACCGCGACCGCGCGCGGCCGACACCCGGACCGGTCGATGAAAACATAGAAAACCGACGACCCGGCCGCGCTCCGACTACTCTTAAGCTTCGCCGGAGCCGGAAAACAGCACCGTCGGTGGCGTCGCGCGCGGCGGCGGGAGAGTCCGACCGCCCGGGGCTCCCGGTCTGCTCTTGAGATCGTATCGCTGGGCTAGGTCGAGCAGCCGCCGCTTGGTGAATGGGTCCGCGTTCTCCGCCAGATCGCGCGCCCGCTGCGCGAAGCCCATATAAAATTCTTCCACGACGCAACCCCCGCAACATCACTGAAAATCGGATTTCAGTGTGAGACGCGCTCCGCGTCAAGGGGTCTGGTGCATGCGGACATTTTTCGTCGATTGACTTGTGCTGGCGACGCACGGGGAACTAAGCTGGATCCCGGCAGGCAAAAACCATGGCTCCGCTCTACCTCAGCCGGAAGCTGTGCCCGAAGTGCGGTAAGCCAATAACGGCCGTGCCGGACGACGTCGCGCCCGGCCGGCCGCGCTACGTCTGCGTGGTCTGCGAGGACGATCCGCTGCGCGATCCCGCCGCCCGGAAGTGGGCGGAAAGCCCGCTGCGACCGCCGTCCAAATAAGGTTCGAGTTGAAATCGAGCCCGGCGGCCGGATTGCGGCAGAGGCCGATTGTGCTCACAACCCTCTCCGACGATGTGGCGTGGCAACCCGAACGCCCAGCTTCGTTCCATCGCGCGTGCCGGCGGAATCATCCCGGACTCGGAGGCCGCATGCCCCGCGACGCTAGCATCTGTTTTACGCCTCGGGAGCGTTCGGTCGCATGGATGCGGTGGGCGGTTGCATCCACATGGCGAGTACGTTGCCAGCCTCGTTATCGATCTTGCGATCGCGAGTTCGACAGGTGCGCCGACATTGGTGACAGCGACGGTCTCCATTGCGGGTGATGACGCGGCGTGGCCTGCTCAAGGTGAGCTACGTTTCGTTGCGACGCCCGTTGCCTTGATGCGAATGGCTGAACCGACCAGGGCCGCCTGTCTTCATTCCATGTGTTGTCGCGACGGGCGCACCCATCTGCGTCCTCGATAGAGGCTGGTCTGACCGAAGACCGATCCCGCTTCGCGGGCTCTCGATCTTGTCCCTGCAACGTCCGTCCTCGACTTTCTTCCCCTGGCGCTGCGCACCATTCCTCGCGGTCCAAGAAAGTCGCTGCCGGCCGCCCTCCATTTCATTTCGGCCCTTTGGGTGCAGGTCGATCGCCTCCGGTCTCACGACCGCCATCGAGGTCGCGATAGGCGCGGCCCGAGAAAACCAAGGGAATGAGACAATGGCTACCATCGGCACCTTCACCTCGACGGGCAATGGCTTCTCCGGCGCCATCAAGACGCTCAACCTCAACGTCAAGGCCAAGCTGATCCGTGTCGAGAACCCTTCCGACAAGGGACCGCACTTCCGTATCTACTCGGGCAACGTCGAGCTGGGTGCTGCCTGGCAGAAGACCGCCAAGGACACCGAGCGCGACTACCTCTCCGTCAAGCTGGACGATCCGAGCTTCCCCGCTCCGATTTACGCCACTCTGACCGAGGTCGAAGGTGCGGAAGGTCTCCAGCTGATCTGGTCCCGACCGAACCGGGACTGAGGCTCAGCCAGCGGGCTCCGCCGCAAGGCGGGGCCAGCTCCCTTCGACTGGAGATGCGATCATGACCATCGACACCATTGAGGAGTTACGCGCCGAGCTGCGCGAATGCGTGTTCACGCCGGCGGAGCGCAAGGCGCTCGAATTCGAACTGGACGAACTCATCCGCCAACGCGACGAAGCGCTCGCAGCCGAGGAGGGGCATAAGCTCCTCCGTTTTTATGAATCCACCGGGCGGATCGATTCATTTTATCAATAGGCCCATTGCACCGGAAATACCGCGCACCGTCCTATTGCCGGATTGAATCTCTCCTCGATGGAGGCTTCGCCATCGGGGCGCGCGGGTCGCAATGCCTAGTTGCAATAGCGGCAGTCCCGATCACAACAGCCGCCCGGAAAAGATCGGCTCCAAATTCAAAGTTTCCAGCGACTCTTACGGCCTTACCTGCTTGGGCGAGCCCCTTCGGGGACGGCTCTACTCGCGCCGCCGCGGCGACGCTCCCGGAGCCCACAAGCGGTCTCCGCGCCTTCGCGTGACGATCCTCTCGCGAGCCCGTCGCGGAGCGACCAGCAACGAGCACAATCCCAGTTCGCGCCCAGAATTTCCCTCCATGGCTATGGGCTGCCCTGACTCTTGTGGCAGGGGATCTCGCTGGACGAATTCCGGGATCGTTCCGGTGACCGGATTCACAATCGTCTGTTGGTTCAAACCAACATTCCCCAGGACATCATGGACAAGGACATGGCTCCCACACCGTCAGATCCATCTCGGACCTTAAGATGAAGACCATTGTCATCAACAATCAAAAGGGCGGGGTCGGCAAGACGACGCTTGCGGTGCATTTGGCCTGGTTCATGGCGGAAGCGGATCGCCGCGTTCTCGTGATCGACGTTGATGCGCAGAGCAATGCGTCGGATACGTTGAGGCACTACGCCGGTTCAACGTTGGCCGCGGATCTGTTCAAGCCAGGCATGCGGGTCGTACCTCGGGAAGACGAAGGCCTAACGCTCGCGGCAGCCGATAGCTCGCTGACTGATCTTGATCGCAGCAGTGCGGCCGCCATAACGACTCTGCAAGAGAACCTCGCGATCGCCTCGGATCAGTTCGATGCCTGCGTCATCGATACGCCGCCATCACTCTGGGCTGCGCAGCGTCGGCTGTTTGGTTGCGGCGTCGCATGTGCTCGCCCCCATCTATCTGGAGGACTATTCGATCAAGGGCGTCAAAGGTCTGATGCAGACCGTGGTCGGCGTGCAGAGGCGCTATGGCCGCCAGGACACGAAGTTCCTCGGGTTGCTGCCTTCGAACTTCAACACGAAATCGCCCCGTCAAAGAACCCATCTTGAGCAACTCTTACGCGAGGCGGGCAAATATGTGTTCCCGGGCCAGATCGTTGCAAGGGACGGCTACGCTGAGGCCGTTGCGGAACGCCTGCCCGTCTGGAAGCTGAAGCGCCGCTCTGCACAGGAGGCTGGTCGGGAAATCCGCGATGTTCTCGCCAAGATCGTCGCGCAGATGGACGAGCTGGCCCATGGCGCTTGATCTCAGCTTTAAGCAGCTCATCGACGCGGCGGAAGATGGTGCCGCCACCATCGGACGGCCGACTTGCATCGCCATCGACCGTATTGACGAAGATCCGGACCAGCCTCGTCGCAGTTTCGACGAACAGAAGCTGGAGGAGCTTGCGGAATCGGTCCGTCAGCATGGTGTGCTGCAGCCGATTGTGCTGAGGCAAGCGACGGAGGAAGGCCGATACGTGATCGTCATGGGTGGGAGGCGGTATCGCGCTGCTAAGCGCGCCGGCCTCCGTGACATCCCGGCTTTCATTCATGCCGTTGGTTCTGCGGATCGTTATGCTCAGATGATCGAGAATATCCAGCGCGACGACCTCAATGCCCCCGAAATCGCGGCGTTCATCGCGGGTCGCTTGGAGCAGGGTGATAACCAGGCCGACATTTCGCGCAAGCTCGGCAAGCCCAGGGACTGGGTATCTCGCTACGCGTCGGTCCAGTGCATGCCGGAATTCCTTCGGTCGAAGCTTACCGGCTCATCAATCCGTGCTGTGTATGAACTCTACCAGGCTTGGCGTGAGCAGCCCAGCGCCATCGAGACTCTATGCGCAGCACAGGAAAGCTTCACCGACGCCAACGCCCGACAATTGGCTCGCAAAGTTCGGACGGAAGTCCGCGGCTCCCCGCTGATGGCGAAGGGCCGCCCGGAGCTCAACCCGCACGAAGCCAGACCGCACCGCAAGTGGAATCGCGACCTAAAGAGAGAGACCGTTTGCCGGCGATCGCGGAAAAGCCTCCCAGCTCTGCGGTCGATCGGAACGCGCGAATGAGCCCATCATTGACGATCAGAGTGCGTCACCAAGATCGCACTGGCTGTCTTCTGGTCGATCGACTCGCATCTCAAGGCTCTCGCCATGCCGTACTGCTGATTGATGGCGCAGAAGAGGCGGAAGAGGTTCCAGCATCAACGGTCACAATCGAAGAGATCCTTTTCGCATGAAGCCTGTCTTAGACAGCCTCCTCAGAAGCGCTGCTACAGTTGGTGCGCCGGCGGAGCGGATTTCCCATCCGAAGGATGGCGCGTTAGCGCAGCAGCCGGAGGCCGAACGCGCCCCCCACAGCGCTGTAGAGAGGCCGGAGGCTGCTGGAAAGCCGCGGTCCACATACTCGGTGCCAATATTGCCGATCCGCGCGCACGACGTTCGTGGAGCACAAGGATTCGGGACGAAGGCTGCGTCATTCCCGGAGGAATTCTCCGCATCAATCGTCGGTCGGATTGGACCTCACCTGCTGCAACTCCTGAGCTTTCACTGGCGAGCCTGTTGGTTTGAACCAACGTGGAGGGGGTGGAAGGATTCGCACTTTCTAGTGCAGGATAGGCTTCGCGCCAGCGATGTATTACATCACAATTGGGATTGGAGTGCATGGCTCTGATCTCGCTTCGCGTCTCCGACGAACTCGCGGTGGAGTTCTCAGCTTTTGCAGCTACCCAGGGCGGCAAATCCGCTCTGCTGCGGCGTCTCATTGCTGATGCACTAGCTGCACCAGCGCCGCGCATTTTGGCGTTCCCGGTCGGACGGCCGGAGAAGGTGACGGTACGATTTCGCGAGAGCGAGATGCGGCAACTCGCGGAAGTGTCACATCAGCGTGGCATGACTCGAACCGGCTGGATCGTTGCGCTGGTGCGCTCGCGGCTGGGGTCGCCCGTGCAGCATTCTCCGAACGAGCATGACGTGCTCCGCGCGATCGTTCGCGAGGCTCAACCGGATCGGGGGCAACATCAACCAGATCGCGCGAGCCGCAAACACGAGTGTGCTGCAGGGGTAGGGCGGTTGAGCCCGATCTGTCAGTAATTCGGGAAGCCAAGTTGGTCATTGAAACAGAGCTCGCGCGACTCCGTGATGCGCTGCACGGCAACTCGGATTATTGGGATGGACGGCGATGAGCCGACGCCACTCGCCGCGGCCGACCGACCTGGCCTCCGAACTTCCGCCGATCTCGTACGTTTGGGAAACGCCCAATCGGCGCCCACGGCGGGCCGAGTGGGATATCCCCGATCCGGCCGTTCCAGGCCGCCTTACGCCGGCGATGCGTGCGAAGCTCGAACGCATCGTGCGTCGAGCACCAGAGGTGATGGTCAAGATCACCGGTCGCACCAAGGGCGTGGCGCATCTCAAGTCGCATCTGGCTTACATCACGCGAAACGGCGAGCTCGATGCGGAAACAGAAGCAGGGCGCGACGTTGGCGGCTCGTTCCGGATTGAAAGATCTGCAGCAACGCTGGGAGGATGATGCCGGCCTCGACCACAAACGCCGCCGCGATGGGTCGCTCTCGGTCAACATCATTCTGTCGATGCCGGCTGGCACTGATGCCGTCGCCGTCAAGGATTCGGCCCGGGCATTTGCCATCGAGACGTTCGGGGACAATCACGACTACGTCTTCGTCCAACACCTCGACGACAAGCATCCTCACGTGCACTTGACCGTTCGGTCGCTGGGCCATGATGGCAAGCGCCTCAACCCCCGCAAGGCGGATCTTCAAGCCTGGCGAGAACGGTTTGCTGGCGAACTCCGGCTTCGCGGGATCGCGGCGGAGGCAACGCCGCGGCGAACCCGCGGACGGGTGAGAAAAGCCGATCGCGGGGCGGTGTTCGCTATGCGCAAGCGAAAGATCACCCCCGATGTCGATCGACTGGCTCGTAAGGAGGTACTTTCGGAGGTGAGGGGCGGCAGGACTGCCAAACATCCTTGGGACGAACAGATCAAGTCACGTCAGGACGCGATCCGGCGGCGATATCTCGACTATGCTGCCGAGCTTCAGCGCTCGGGAGTGGCGGCAGATCAAGTGCTGGCGCGACAGATTAGGCAGTTCGTTAACGACATGCCTACTATCGAAACTCGCCGGCATGCGCTGAAGAACGAGCTTTCGGAGCTTGCCAATAGCCAGCCGCGCGGAGCGGAGCAGGGCCTCGATGCCGACCGGCGCGACGCTGCGCGAGGCGATGAGCGGACCAGGTAAGCTGCCCCAAAGGTCCGGACCAGTTATTCTTCGAACTATATTGGATCTCGCGCAGCTATCGAAGCGCCTCGAATGGCTTGTTTCATGGCGGCCAAAGGTGGGCGGGCTGAATCCAACTTCGAAGTTGCCTTGCTCGAGGCCGTGCACGTTTTCGCGAGAGATCACCGTCAGGCTCATAACCTGAAGGTCATAGGTTCAAATCCTATCCCCGCACCCAAGATTTGATAGTAGTATCAATGAATTAGTCCGCCTCTGGCGGGCTTTTTCACGCCTTACAAATCATTTCCAATTCGTTCGGACGAAAACCATTGTTTCGCAATGGGTTAGAAGAATTCCGCCGCGGATTCCCAACCGCTCGCAGGAATTCCACGGCACAAAACTGGCACAAAACGGCACAAAAATTTCGACGTAAAGTCGTCCCTAAAGGAGCACTTCGAGCGATGCTTTTTGTGTCGTCGTGCATGCCTGTGACACCAACCTACGCACCAAGGCGAACCAAGTCCGACGCCGGTTTGGAATGGTCGAGCAGCCGCGACGACGGCGTCCGCATCGAGGTCTGCACCGTGTGTTTGCGAGGCGAAACCAATCTTGGCTCGCCTCGCCAACGCAATCGTTGTTCCGGTCGCGCACCATCTTGTTCAGGCGCTCGAGACCTTCATCCCGCTTGATCCTCCCGGTGTTTTCGCGCTCATCGCCCAAGCGGTAAAGTCGGCCGAACAAGGCGGATACAGCGACGAGTCCATGGGCGCGGATCTGATTGTACGAATTGTCCAGCGATACCTGGCCGACTATCGCGGCGTCTTTGCTGATCGGGCCCAGCTCGACGATCTTATGGATTGCTTAGACGTTTTTGTGCGCGCTGGTTGGCCCGCGGCGCAGGCCCTGACATTCAAACTCGGCGAGATTTGGCGATGATGAACGGCCAAACTTAAACTGCTAAAACCACGTGACGAAAATGAACTTCATTTCGGATAAAGTCTGAGTAATGCGGGTATCGTTCGACAGCAACGCTTGGGAGAAGATATTCGATCCAGCGGACCGCGATTGGACCTCTATTCGCGTTGCGCTCGCGACAAACCAGATCGCTGGATTCATAAGTGAAGCGGGCTTTCGGATTGAAGCAATCCGTAAGAGCGAACGCACGTCCTATTTCGCCGAGCCCGCAATGGAGGTACAGTTTCCTCTTTCCATAGTTGAGAGGGACGGCAAGCCCTATATCCACCTTATGACGATAGGCCCTGACGACGACCGACATCCAGGCCTGCCCGAAATCCAATCGGCAAAGTTGAAAAGCGCTCTCGACGCGGGTGTAAGGCTTATGCGCACTGCGTCTTGGCTCGGATTACCTAGCCCGCCGGAGATTGGAGACCCGGCAATCTTTGCGCAGGCGGCGCACGGCAACAGCGCGCGCGAGCAATGCCAGATTGATACCTTGGCACTCATTGAAGCTCGGGACGTAGGGAGGGCTGCATTCGAAGCCGCTGGCGGCTGGCAGGGTGCTGGCGGAATGCTCCAGGACGAGAAGAAGTTTCGCAAGGCTTGCGCGGAATGGGCGGACGGAGAACTCGTCGCCGCCCACATAGCCTATAGAAACGATATTCTGTGCACCAATGATCAAGCCCACGCCGCAGGCCGATCTATTCTTGATCCGACTAACCGAGCCTGGCTTACGGCGGAATTTGGGGTTCAATTTGCAACACTGGACGAGGCTCCTCGGCCAGATCGGCGCGATGTAAATGGCTTGCCCGCGACGTTTTGCCGACTATGAGGCCTTCGCTTCGGGTGGCCATGGACGCTCGGACATGACATCTGGATGCCGACCGTCGTCGGCCGCAATGCCGTGTTCGTCCCGAAGCTCATCGATCTCTTCGAGGCATCTTCTCGCTATGCCAGCCTCAGCAGGCGAGCCATACAGCATGCCAAAAAGCGCCTTACGCAATTCGCCTACCGGAGCGGGGTAGACATTATAAGCGTTGGAGTCTTCTCCAATGGGTACTTTTTCCGTCGCTACCGCTTCCAAGGCTCGGTGCATCTGACCGTCGTAAGGCTGGTTGGTCGCAGCATACCTCCTTAACATGGTAAGGATGTCGTTCTCTCCTGCCGCCTCGCCGAAGAATTGTTCAAGCACTTTGCGGCCCGGGCCATCGCCAATGGTCTCGTACCGCTTCTGCAACTCGGAGCTCAGTTCTGGTGATCTTTGGGCATGAGCTGCCAGTTGGCGTCCGACATGCCAGGCGTCGACGCCGTTAGGGCCGCGACCGAACACGCCCTCATTGTAGAGATCCAGATAGAGCAGCACGGACTCAACGGCGCCTCGTTGCAGGAAGGCCCGCATCCATGTGTGATCATCTGCGATGTCTCTGTGTTCCCGCGCGAGACGCAACAATAATCCGTCTCCCGGGGGACCAGGGATCGCGGCAGCCGCGGTTAGCACACGCTCCCATCGCTTTGCCCAGTCGCGGCCGTAGAAAGCCTTTACTTTGACCAAGCCTTCAAAAACGGCCTCAGGCCGGGTCGAGAACGGCAGAAGCTCCAGCCATGGTTCAATTTCCCAGGTCTCCTGCCGCTTGTGCCAAGCGTTGGAATCCTGATTGGCGGCCGAAAGCCAATCGTCGATAGCTCGCATGACGAGGTCCGCATCTACGATCTGTCCATCAAGGACCATAGCGGCGAGGAGCATCGGCTTCGTCGCCAAAGGCTGTGGCAGGACGACAACGCGGGCGACGAGATCGTCCTGGTCGCCATGGGGCATGCCTAAGCCAATGCGCATCAGGTTGATCGCAAGTAGCTGATCTTCCTTTTCCCCCTCTGGTCTCGCCAACCGGTCTATGGCCGCGAAGATCGGCGCCGCGAGGGCATTTGCGGGCGCTGGGCGAGGTGATGTCGCCCGGGCCTTTCGGGCCGCATCGACTCCATCGAACCAAGGCCATCGACGATTAAAACTGGGCTCGGGCACGTTCAGCTGTCGATCGGATATCGATTTGATGATCAACGCCGCCGAGATACCAAAGTCCCTGTCCTCGAGGTATTGGGCTGCGACCTCGGCTACTGCACCCCCGCCGATGCGGATGAATGATGACCTGTACTGGATATCGTAGATCATACTCGCATCCGACGACGCTACGATATCACCGCGCCTCAAAGCATCAGCGCGACCCGCTCGCGCGTTTCTTAGCCGCACTAAGTCTTCGTCCAAAAGGCGCCTTAGTTCCGGAACAAGCTCATCAAAGCCCAGGCGGCCGATGGCACTTGCTACGTGACTAAGCTCGCGCCGACCTCCCGTAGGTATTGCAAGCACCGTACCCGTCCAGCGTCGTAGAAGCGCGATCCAAGCGTCGCGGCTGGTTGGATCAATCACTAGCGGCTTGTCGCCACCCCTGTCGTGCACGCCATGATGGGCGATTAGCGACGCCAATGCGTCAACAACATTGGGGTCATCTGACTCGCCCTTGCGCAGAACGGCGGCAGCGAAGATCGCCGGGCGTGTGCAACGGAGCCTGGATTCAATACGAATATACTCGTCTGAGAGCGCTCGATTGGACCGGTCCTCGCGCAACGCTTTTGCAGCCGTGAGAAACTTGTCGATAAGGGCTTCGATTGTTGTCTGCCCCACCAATGCGGCTGCGGCGTTGATTTTGCGGTCTTCGCGACTGACATTGAGGACAGCGTCGACGATTGGCCCCGCATCGACAACATCCAGCTTTAACAGGACGTCGTCGGCGTGAAGTGGCAACTCATAACCGGCCGCTAGGCGCTGGCGCAGTCCTTCGAGCAGAGCGGCAGGTGCGACTTGTTGTGCAAGATATAGCCAGCTGCTCTGCGGATTGTTAGCAACAAACTCTTGATCCGCAATCGTCGCGGCAATCGCCGTGTCGCGTCCTGGCACGTCGGCCGATTGTTGAAACAGAAGGCTCAGCCGTTGAGACGGGTCAGTGGTCGCACCGACTAGCCTTGACTGAATCTCTTGCAGTCGTTTCGCGGCAGCGTCGTTCCTGATCTCCCTCGCATAGCCGGCTTTCGCGATTAACTCCCACGTCTCGTCACGCGCGGCTGACAGCAGATCAGCGACGTGATGATCGGCCCGTCGAAATTGAAGGCTTTGAACGACCTCGGCTTGCACCTTGGAGCTTGGATCAGCCTTAGCGAACTCCACCGCCAGATCCATTCCATCCAACCCACTCTCTCCCGCAATCATTGAGAGCAGTTGTTCTCGCGTTTCCTCAACCAGTCCCGCGAGCTTTGCTTGAAGATCATCGCCGAGAACCCGCGGGCGAAAGTACGGTGGCCCGCGCAGCGTCGGAATCTGTATCTGTCTGTCGCTGCTTGACGCGAGGGGCCAGACCTGCGCGGCAAATTCAGGTCGTCCTGTCATGATCATAAAGCGAACGGCACGATCTGCTTTACCCGGCTGGTGCCAACGCGTAGCGAACGCGATGATATCGTCTCGTACGAGATCCCAAACCGCGGGTGCAGCGCGGAAGATCATCTCGGCCGCGAGCATGGGATCGATGGGCAAGGCGAGATGCACGGCGTGAGCGATGACTTCGGCACCGTTACTCTCTCGCGATAGCCGTTCGGCGGCGAACAGGATTGACTCTTCCCACGAAGGGCGGTCCAAGACGGACGCACGCAATTCTGCGCGGGCGCCTGCATTACCGTTTGCCGCCGCCTTCATCAACTCGACAACCCGGCGGCTTGCATACCATTCCTGAAATTGCTGATGTTGGAACGCAACGCCGTCTCCAGAACGCATCAAAAGGTGGTGGCTCGTCAAGGCCTCCAGGACCGCAAGCGGCTCAAATGGAGCCGCGATTTGGCCGCTCTCTCTCAGCCTTGCAGTTGTATCTGCCACGAAACGGCGCGCGTCGGCCTCAGGCAGTGTCGTCGGACCCAGCGCGTTTAAGCGACTGGCCAAGTCTGTCAGAATTTCCGTATGGCAGCCACGAAGCGCTGAGCGCAGCGCGTCAGCGTGTTCTGGTGCGGTTTCGTGTTGCTCCACGAACAAGCGAAGCACAGATTCCTTGGTGTCTGGGGTTGCACCTTTCGATCCGACGGCGAGCAAGGATGTCAGATAAAGGGGGATCGCGATCAGCGAGCGAACGCCTGGGGTGCGCCATGCATTGTCGACGATTCTCTCGCCGGCAGGACCATACAGTGCTGCGGCAATTGCGAGTTGTTGATCCTCGGAGAGCAGGTCGATCTCGACGCGAGGACCCGTTATCGGCACATCAAGCGCTTGCTGTCGCGTCGTTACGATGATCCGAACGTCCGGCCAGTCCCTTCGAATCTGTCCCACCTCGATTCGTAGACGCTTATGAGCGTCCAAATCCAATTCATTCCAGCCATCGAGCAAGAGGAGCAGTCGGCCGCGCGCGGCTAATGCGCTTATGTCTTCAGCGCGGATGTTTCGGAAAGCGGCGCGCTGATGCAAGCTTGCGAGAAGTCCAATTTGGCCGGCAGGCCAGTCGCCCAATCTAAAATACAGCGGCACGAGGGAATTCGCCGTAAGCGCATGCCTCGCCAACTGGAAAATCGTCGTCGTCTTACCTGTCCCTGGCGGCGCCACGATCGTGACCTCGGGAGCAGCTTCAACAGCCAGTGGCAATCGGCTGATGTTGAAGGAAGGCGTCACCTGGTCTCCGACTATTCCAAGCGAAAGTTCGACGGAATTGCGCTCCCACGCCGCGCCGCGCGTGCGCGAGGTTAGATCCATGTTCGCTGCAGCGCGGACTCTGTCAAGGATCGCGTTGAATTCAGCATCAGCCTGATCCGTGTCGGCCGCGATCGCTGCCTCAATCCGACCAGGCTCGGCAAAGGCTGTGCTTGGAGACACCAGTTCACGGAATGCCTGCGTCTGTGCGTCTCGCTTCCACTTAACGAGCGTCTCGACCGGAAAGCTCTTCGGATCGGCATCGACCATCCGTCCACAATTCTGGCAAAGCCAGATGCCATTTTCCTTGCTTCGCCGCTCCTCTGGCGTCTGCGCTGCGTCGTAGCGAGGACCGCCCGGTGAAGCCGCGCAAATATGAGCCGCGACCCCCAGCACCATGGTCCCGTCCTGAGCAGCATTAGCACTGACGGTCGGCCTGCGGCATTCAGGGTTCGAGCAGCGATACCCTACGCCCTTGGCAATTTCCGCAATCGTCTGCTTGGTGAAATCGTCCCGCACGTGCCGTCCAAGATTGTGGAGCTAATCCGACCTCAAGGAATCCCAGAGAAACCAATAGCATAAGTACCTGTGGTTGCACATTTGGCCGAATATTGCTGTCTATAGGCCTAATCCACAGCAAGTCCTAACAAGTGATTCGCATGCCGAAGGTTCTTCCGAGCGATATCGTTAGCGCCATTGATAATATGTTCGGCGCCAGCCGCAACGAGCTCTATAGCCAAGCCATCACGCCCGACCATCGTGGGGAGGTTTATGCCCTGCTGGATATGCTCGATCAGGTGCCGCGCGAGCTGATTGACCTATCGTCCGCTGACTATTTGGAGCTATTACGCTGTCGTGCGGTGCTTTCAACGGCGTTGAGCCGTTGGAACGGCGGTGACGGCCGCCCGGTGCGCGATGTTGGCAGCAAAGATCCAGTCGAGCGCATCCGGCGCTTTATGCGATTGTGCCGAGACGAGCTGCCACCAGCTGAGCCGCTGTTACCCTTCATCCAAGATGCCGATATCCGCTTTGGGATTGAGGACCGGATCAAAGCATCCTGGACCGACTACGGTGCTCAAGAATGGATGGGAGCGACTGTCCTTGCTGCGGCCGCATTGGAGGCCCTGCTCTTATGGGCGCTAAAAAATCGTCCTATCAGAAACGCCCCAAGCAAGTCGTTCGATGAGCTTCATCTTGCCGATCTGATTCGCTACGCCGCTGAGAACAAGGTGATCAGTGAGGGTACACAGAGCCAGGTCAGTCTTGCCAAGGATGCGCGGAACTTGATCCACCCTGGTCGGGCACTTCGCTCCGGTGAAGCGTGCAATAGAACATCGTCCCTCACAGCGCTTACGGCCGTATACTGCGTGATTGACGAGCTTAAGGCATCGGTGTGATCGCGGCACCTCAGTACGCTCTGCGGCCTGGAAGCGTTTGCATTGCCTGCATTGGAACGATGGGGGAGGCGCTATGCAGCAGAATGAAATGATCGCGCTCCTTGAGCGCTACAAAAGTGATCTCGAAGCGATTCTGTCGAGGTTTCGAAAGACGCGCAACGACATTCATATCGGAGATGGCGACGATGCTCGCTTTAGGGAAATCGTATTCGAACTGAGAGATCTTTTCGACGATATGTTTGTCGAGGGTTCTCGGCATTCTCGGCCACTGCTCGCGTACTTCAACGAAAGCATCTCGAACTATATCGGAACTCCGTCCTATCACGGCGTCGAATGCGTTAAAGGTGTCGTTGGATCAGCTATCGCACGCGTGAAGCGCAATCCCTAGCCCTCAAGACGGCGGCTCTTTCAGCGAAGGCGGCGGGCGAAAAAGATCCCGACGTCATTATTCGGCTAACAGAGCGTCTTCATACCGTAGTTCGCCAACTCCGCGACAGACGGGAAGGACGTCAAACGCTCCAGGTCGAAGATGAGTATGACGTACAGGATTTGTTTCACGCGCTTCTAACCATATACTTTGATGACATCCGGAAGGAAGAATGGTCTCCGACATATGCCGGCGGAGCGTCGCGCATGGACTTCTTGCTGCCCGAGATTGAGTCGGTGGTTGAGATCAAGATGACGCGACCAAGTCTGTCAACGAAGCAGCTCGGTGAGCAGCTCATTGTCGATATCGCGAAGTACAGGCAACACCCGATGTGTCGCAGTCTCTTTTGCGTCGTCTACGACCCGTCGGGGCGCATTTCTAATCCTCGAGGTGTAGAGAGCGATTTGAGCGGTCAAGACGACAAGATGAATGTGCGCGTAATGATCGTCCCAAGGTAGTCGGCCATTGAAACGTCACTCGGTGATAGGCATTCCAGGCGGCATCTTTCGCTGGTAAGCGCCGCAGTGCTCGACGAACGGACAAGTCGGGTTTTCTGGCTTCTCAAACCATTGGTAAGCAAAGCATCGTCCGCTGTTGAAGTTGAGAGGCTCCGTTGGATCGAGATATCTCATCAGTACGCGGCCCTCGACGAAACCGCAGACTTGCTGCACGAGCGTAGGCTTCAATGTAGAATTGAGTTTGTGAAAGATGACGCCGGTAAAGGCGTTGATCTTCTCGATCGCGTCATCGATCCAGGCAAAGACATCATTGATGATGTATGCGTTTCCGTTCTGTCGCATGCCCGTATGCATGTAGCTGACGGAGCCCGTGTTATGATCCAGCGAACATCCGCCGGTGGCGAGGTGGGTCAGCTCATCGCGCCAATAGAGGAGACCATTGTACCAATGAGCGGAACGGATCGCGTCCTTTAGCTGTTCAGGAAAACCGCCGGTCACCTTATCTATGTTCTGAAACAGCTTTCTTGTGGAGCCCGGAAATGACCGTGACGCCTTGCTGTAAATGGCGTGCAGGACCTTCACAGTGCAGTCGACCGAAGAGTAGAGCTCGAGGACAGCCGCTTCGATAACGGTTGACAGTTCGCGAGAGTTTACGGCTGGCGTAAACCCGTTCTTGTTGAGTTGATCTCGGTCGATATCAAGGCCAGGTCTCAATTTGACGGCTAAGGCCCGGAGTGTGATCGCCTTTTCGAGATGCGTAGCGACGCCGCTTACGGCGCGTCGGTCGCGGTCGGAAAACTTGTAGGTCTCTCCGTAAAAATTGGCAAAGCGGTCCACCTCGCCCCAGAGTTCAGGCGCAAAAACGCGGACGGTCGGGAGCGTTTGCGGTGTCATGCTCGACAAAGGTTTATCACGAATGGCGCGGCAAGTGCATGGGCGCGGCCGCAGGCGTTTCGGTCGACGATTTTCCGACGGCGCCGCCCTCTGGCAATCCGACGGGCTCGGCCATTCCGCATCTATGTCTTATGCTGTGCATATACAAACGGTTGTAAGATCGAGGTGATCGGTTCGATCACGGCGGAGGCATTTGCGAGTGCTAGTAGTAAGCGGAGGTGCCGCACCAAATTTCACAATCACGACTTGGCCATAGCTGCTGCGGTCACACGCTTCATATTGTCCTGAAAGTTGCTGATATACCATTTGTAATGGGAGAGACTGTAGCCTTCTTTGGCCCAGCGCTCGGCGTCCCAGCCGCAAAGGAGAAGCTCCGATACGCCGAAGACGAATTCCAGTGTGTCGGTGAAGAAAGGAGCGAGGGTAAACAGGTCTTCCGTTGACATGTTGACCGGGCTGCCGTGAACGAAGAAGTTGCGCGCCCGAACGCTATGCGCAATAGCGTCCGGCATACCCGGCAGTCGTGAGGCAATGCACTTCGGCACGGTTGTCCACCGCTGGAGAACCTTGTTACGAAGATTGAGACCGCGCACAAGCCCAAGATTATTAAGCAGGCGCTCTTTATGCTCATTGACGGAGGAGCTACCCTTCGCAGCCTCCCTAACTTGGCGTTCAAGCCCAATAAGCAATGTCTCCACGTCGGGCGGGAATGCTCCTTGCTTGACAAAATCTGTCGCCGGCAAAAGATCAAACGCGTTTGCCGCGCCGACAAGCCGGTCCGTATTAAAGCTCCGTCCGCGACGAAAGCCATCGATGAACCGACGACGTCCGGCGCTGCGTTCGGATGCACTGTTTAGCCATACGACCAGTACTCGAGAAAACTCGTCTTCGTGGAGTCCTCCGTTGAGAAGTGCATCAGTCGGCATCAAGGAGTCGACATGTTCGCGCTCCTCACTACTTGCAACAAAAGAAAACTGCGCCCCATCTGGCATGCCTTCGTGTTGCAGCGTGATGTCCTCGACATTTTGTCTGCCTTGGGCTGCCAATTCGAAGAGAGCCATCAATTGATGTCTGACGCGCAACGTGTCATCGAGATTGCGTGGGTTTTTGAAGCGACACGTTACTCGAACGCGATTGTCGACCTTGAGTCCATTTGGCGATGGGCCTGTTTCACGTGTGGCGTTCCAAACCGTGATCGTTCCGACGTCGCAATCAACCTCAAGGATGGCGCCGCGATCCCAGCGATAGCAGAGATCGAGATCGCCGCCACGCCGCCGGTGCTTCGGTCTCTTACGCACACCGCGGAGTATTTCGCGCAATTGTCCAAACGAAAGGCGATGCTTCCAGATGATTTGTCCAAATGTGCCCCAATCGTAGAAGAGATTGTTGGCCTCAGAAAAGGTAAATGAGATCGACGTGATTCCTCTTGAGGCCGGCTCTAGGTAGCCAGGTCCAAACACCACATAGTTTGGATGCAGGGTGATGTAACGCTTGTTCTTATCGTGATAGCTCGCGCTTCCCGATATGATCAGCGGTACACAATTGATGGCGGAAATGCTCACGCCATCTTTGGAAACACCGCGAACACATTTCATTTCGTCGTCCTTCAGATGAAGAAAGTCATCCGAAAAGATATCGATCTTACTGTTCGGTCCGTCCAGGCTCAGTGCACCGGCATGGTCTTTCCCATGTACCGTGAAGTGCGCAAGAATGTTCTTTTGTGTTTCTTTGTCCGTCACGACGCACCTGGTCTTGTCAGCACAGAAAGGGGGGGCATTAGCTCGCATGCTCCGGGAGTGCGGAGTCTAGCATTTTCACATCTCAACCTGCATGGTCGAAGTAGTGGTAAAAGCTAAAGCTCGTCAGCCCACTTGCCGATCTCGGCAAGTAGCTGCTCGAACGTCGGCTTGCCCGCGTAATAGAGTGAGCTGCTGCGCTGGTAGGCGTCGGCGTAGAGCGCGCGCGTCTTCGTGTCGCTTAAGATGAAAGCCTCGTTTTCGGCAATGTTCTGGTTATCGCCTTGCCGGAAACGGCCCTGCTTGTGCGCTGTGTAGGCGCTTGTGCCGATGAACTTCTGAACCTCGGGCTGCTTGAGCAACGCGTGGATATCATAGTAGTGGCGCATGAACCCGACCGGATCGCTCCTGTCCGCCTGCTGCTTGCGGAACTTCGTCGAGACGGTCTGAAGCTTTTCAACGAAGGTATAACCGGCGTCATAGCAAGGCACCTCCATGGCGCGGTTGTCGATGACGTCTACCTTGCTTGCAACAGCCCGATCGTAGAGCCATGAGCTGATGTCCTTTGGCGCGTTCGGAGCCACCGTATCGAAACCGACCTCCAGCAGGACGCCTTCGCGGAGACCTTCCATCGCCTCGACGACCGTCGTGTAGTTCAGCTTGATGCCAGCGCTACGATAGTTCGGCACATCATCGAACTCGGTGTCGCGCTCGACATTTGAGATGCCGGTAATCTTGATCTCGCCAGCCAGCCAATCGTAGAAGTCCTTGCGTGACTTTATATGGGCCGGTTTGTTCTGGTTTTTGCCGGTTTTTACATCCTGATCGGGGAACGGTTGAATCAGAATATCGATATCTTCCGAAAACCGATTGATGATCTGGTGCCCTTTGGAGAGCGACGTACCGCCTTTGAGCTGGAATATGAAGCCGAGGCTCATCAAGTCCGTAAAGGCAGTGCATGATCCAGTAATCTTTTTCGACGAGGGCCGGATCAATGCCCTTTTCTTCCGCCACAATTCGGATCAGATCCGCAAATTGCGGATGATTGTGGAGGAAATCACGCGGCATGCAATTCGCTGCCCTTCAGCGCTCGTTCGAAGAATTTCTTGGCGCGCTCGCTTCCGTACTCGCGCACCGCACGACGCAAACGCTTCTGGTCGGATTCAGCAGCACGCTCCGCCACGCGCTTGAGAACTTCGTCCTTAGCCTCGGCAAGCTGATCAACGTTGTTGACGAGATCGACCAGTAGGAATTCCTTGGTCAGTGACCTGGGAAAGCGTGGCTTGGCGCGGAATGCAAACTTGCGATTGCCGAGTTGAAACTCTCCGTGGCGCTTGTGATTATAGACGACGGTCTTGTCATAGAGCTGCGTCGTACCGACCCCCAAGCTGTTATATGCATTGGGAGAAGCCAGCAGAAACTGATCGTCCTTGAGAAAGGCGCCTACGACCTCCTTGTCCGAGGCGGGAGCTGGACCGAAAGCGGTTTCCTTCGGATAGGCGTAGAGTCCGCCCGAAAGCTTCTTGAGCGTGCCCTGCTCAACCAACTGCTTGAGATGCCGGTCGACAGACGTTGACCAGCGCGCCAGATCAGCACGTCGGTAAACATCCCCCGGCTTTAGATGCCTCTTGAGTTGTTCGAGCTTCGTCATGTTCGCCAATATAGTCCAAATTCAATCATTTTGCAAGTTTTTTCATTGAAAAATCATGCAAACGTGTGGTTATATCACTGATTTTGAGTGTTTATTCCTACAGTTCGTGTTCTCGTAAGAGGAGGCCTCGGCGGTGGCCCTAAGTATGGTTGCCCGGGTCTAAAAGACCTCTGCGACATTTTGCGCCTACACACAAAAGTACGACGTTGCCCGCCTTGCGCGGCCTAATCGCCTCTCCATCTCCTGCCGCAGCGGGGGTAACGGGAGGACTCAATGTCCAAGCGCGGTCGAACCTTGATTTTTTGGCGGGATATACGGCTATCGTCGCCGCGACCACAGTTGCGGTCGAAAAAACGATCGGGCTCGCCGGCGTGATCTCGCCGGCAATTGCCAAAGTGGTGGAAACCGTCAACCCGACATACGACTCTGACTGGTCCAACTCCCAGAAAGCGGGCCTCACGACCGGCGGTACGTCCAATCCTCGCATGGCGAACCCCAAGAGCGCCGAAGTCTGCTCTTATCCCAAACACGGCGGCACCCTCGTGCGTGGGACCGGTAAGTTTATCGTCGAGTCCGCCAACGACGATGGGCACGGTATCGTAGGTTGGAAGTCGATCCCCGGCCGCGACAACGAACACGAATTTTGCGTTGTGATACGCGTGGCAACCGGTGCCAAGGAAGATGAGCGCCACATCGTCGGTCACACCGCGGTACTCGAAAGCTTCCTGAAGAAGTAATAAGCGATCAGCTTTGTCGAGGCTGTGAGGTTGATCCGATCATCCTCACGGTCTTTTGCGTCTCGGCATTCTCATGGTCGATGCGTCTCTGCGCGACGCAGAATACCAACGCGATCTCTTCACCCTGCCGCCACGGTCTCTACAACGTACTCAGATCGTCCGGCACCTCGCCGAACTTCCTGATCACCTTCGCATCGCCGAAGTCGCCCGTTGCGGGATCTCCAGTTCGGCTAAAGGCTACGGCGCCAATATGGCCTTCCTTGCGCGACAACGCTTCCGCTTTCATCACCACGGCCGTGGGATTGAAGCATTCAATCGGTTCGCCGGCCGCAATGCCATCGTCGGCAGCGACGAAGGGCAGCGCCACGAAGTAGGTTACTTCCGTCATGGTCCGCTCCTAGCCGGAGTAGGTCTGAAAATCTCCCGCGCACATAGGCATGAGGGACGGCCTTCATCAGTTCGCTCACCTCAGATTCCAAATAGTCGTTCGCCACGATCAACGCGCGGATTGCCGATCGCGTGTCGCCGCCGCATGCCGCAATCGCCTGATCGATAGCGGCCTCCAGCCCGTCGGCGTCCTCCTGTGTGTTCTGTTGTGAACGAGAGGACATGACGCTGTTCCAGGTTGACCCGCTGGGACTTATGTTCCTATTTTGTTCTAATGGAGTCAAGCCGGTCAACCCGCCGTTTCAAGCCGCCCTGGGCGCTGATCCGGGAGAATTCCGAGTGCTACACCGTCCGGGACGCCACCGGCGTGAAACCAGGAAGAAGGATGTCGTATGGTTTGCCTTGAACGACGACCGGCCCCTGTTCGCTTTCGGCGGACTTTGGACCGAGTTCAGGGGTGATCGCGGGACCAAGTCGAAACCGATCCCCGGACCTCACCTTGTCTACGGCTTTCTGACCACCGCGCCGAACGCGATCGTCGAACCCATTCATCCTAAGGCCATGCCGGTGATCCTGACGACCGACGAAGAAGGCGATGTGTGGATGCGCGCGCCCTGGGATGAGGCGAAGGCGCTGCAACGGCCGCTGCCGGATGATGCGCTGCGGATCGTTGCGCGCGGAGTTGACAAGGAAGACCGCGCGGCCGCGTGAACTCGTCCTATCGCTGGCGTCGCTATGCGTTCGATCAATTCATGCGGGACGCGCCGCCACGCAGCAAGTGGCGGTAGCCCTGCTCGGTCATCCACTTGGCGCGTGACAAATGGCCTTCATGCGCCCGTCGCGCACGAGCGGGTTCACGCTCCGGGTCGATGTGCAGCACAATGCGGGTAGCCTCGCGCCAGTCGGCGCCTTCAGCATCCGCATCCAGCAAGCGACGATACGTGATCAAGTGTTCTTCGTCATAGATGGTGAGCGCGGAGCCGTTGGGGGCCGTGTCGGCAACGTCGGGATCAAGCGGCGGCTTCTTCATGCGGTTTCTCGACGGTTCCTTGTTGAAAGTCTGGCTCAGCCGTCCTTTTTCAGCGCGGCATGATCGTGGAGGACCAGCTTCCGGTCAAGCCACCCGCAAATGCATTACGCGATGCATTACGCGATGCATGACGCGCATCACTATCTGCGGCGTTGAAGCGGTCGTCCGCGAGGGGGAACCGAGTTGGTCAAAGCCCTGCTCAACTCGGCCAGTACCGATCTTTGCAAATCGTTTCATGGCGAGTCCCAAACCTTCCTGTCCAGCGCGCGAACGATTTTCGGTAGACATCAATCTTCTTCAACCATCCAAAGGAGATTACCCATGAAAGTCGTAACCATCGGAAAGAGACTGGTCCCGGCAGAACAGATCGCGTTAGTCGAGCCGTTCGATCCTTCAGCCAATCCGGAGTTCAAGCCCGAGAAGGATTTCAAGGGACGGCTGGTTCTGCTGAACCGCGATATCGTGCTCACTGAACAGACGCCGCAGGAGTTCTCCACCGAGCACGAGCTTCACCTGTTCACAGAGGACAGTGTCGCGGTCAATCGGGCGATCGTGTTCAGGATCGAGACGTTTGAGCCTACGGAGAGCTTCAATCCGACAAAGCCATATAAGACGCGGCTCAAGTGGCGGGATCTGACCGGAGGCGAGCAGAGCAAACTGCTTCTGACCACGCGCGAGACCGTCATTGCAGAGGCTCCTTGGTGCCAAGGAAGAACTGGCCAAGGCAGCGAAGCGCCCGGCGCAGCGAACTGGGCGAGGCCGCAACGGATCGCGCAGAATGGAGGCGTTTCGCAGTTTGCTTTGCCTATCCGCAGTGAGAAGGCACTAGACCCCTGTCGGAAGAAGCCCGGCAGGGGCTTCTATTGAGGTCGCCTGGCCTCGATGGGGGAGGCTGAACACCAGGTCAGCCTCGTCCTTCCGCGGCAATGAATGTCTTTATCTCCTCCGTTAGCCGAAACCATTCGCGATTGTAACGCGCTGCTTCGAAACGCCTATGAAGCTCGCGCTCGAGCGACACCGTGCCAGGAATTGTCAGATGAACCGTCGGTTCGACATGCGAAGCGGTCTGTAGCGACTTCAACCGCCCCTCAAGCCTCGTTGTAAATCCAATTTTCACGAATTCCGGATTGTCGGTGCTGATCAGGTATACTAACGGTCCGGGGACCTCACTTTGCCGCTGTAAATCTCGTTGATGATACGGCGGCATTGGTGGCGCACGTCTTCATCGAAGCAATCCGTTCGAGATGGCCGCTCCTTAGGGTAGCCACACTCAATTCGTGCCGCGACCGTAGCCTGGTGAGCCGCCATCTGGCTCGGATCAATCGCACGACCTGCATATACCTCTCGCAGTGATTTGACCGTGGATACGACATCATCGATCGAGTTGATGGCTCGCTGTTTTAAGAGCCCGTCGTCAAATGCCTCGCTGCCATCATTGCCTTCCGAATCGTCCGAAAGCTCCAGGTCCATTTCGCTTGGATCAAAGCGATCTAACAGCCATCGGCGCGCTGTTTCCTTCTTTGCTTTCGCGAGCAATTTCTTTGCCGCTGTCCGTGGCATATGGCGCAGATCATCGTTGTCGCAGAGGATGATCCAGTCTTCCGGCAACCCCCAAGGAGCGCCGAGGTGCTCCAGGGTGGCAGCCAATGCGTAAACAGCCTCTGCGCTTTCGGCCATAGCCCACTCCGTTCCTCAAGGCTTGAAATCGTTTCGAGTGTCAATGAACTAGCCCAGGATACGCCAATTCGGGCCACCCGACGACCTGCTCCCACCCGTTTGCTGGGGACAATTTCAGTTGGACTGCAGCGCCACGCATTTAGAAGTGCAAATGGCGGCTGACCTTGACGCGGCGGATGTTGTCGAGGCTAGTCAGAGCGTTCAATCGCCTCACCGTACCTGCTCCAAAGCCGGAGAGGGCCCCCTCGATACCGCCGGTGAGATCGCGAAGCTCGTTCCGCGCTAGGTGCATCAGTTCGGTGATTGTCCAGAGCCGCATTGTTTCCTACATCTTTCGACCGCGCCAATCGCGGCCTTCTGACGGAGGCCCTTGCGCCGGAGGTGGCGGGTGCATCGCTCGCGACCTGAACGCACTGGAAGAGTGCTCGGCACTTGCAGCCATCAGCCGTCGAACGGTGCGATAGGGTCGAGTGAAGGACGGCTTGGCGTGATAAGACTGGAGAAAATGGGGGTCGTGACCATGCGAACGGATTGCCTATACTCTGTACGGCGTGACTTGGCGAGGACAACGGATGCCAAATTGGAAGGACTATCAAGAAGAGACCGCGAACTTATTTCGCGGACTGGGTTGCACGGTCGATACAGATGCTGAGATTTCTGGCGCTCGCGGAAAGCACCTCATCGATGTATCCGCCCGCTTTTCCAGATTTGGCTTGAAGCAGCATTGGATCGTTGAATGCAAGTACTGGAAAAGCGCCGCTCCGAAGGAGAAGGTCCTCGCCCTCAAATCGATCGTTGAGGATATCGGAGCCGATCGGGGGATTCTGGTTTCGGAATCCGGGCATCAGTCGGGGGCGTTCGCCGTTGCGCAGCACACGAACATGACCCTCATCTCCCTCAATGGTCTCAGGGAGGCCGCAAGGTCAGAGCTTTTGGCGCTTGGCCTCTCGGAAATTGATCGCCGTTCAGCCCATATGAAAGAGTACGTCTTCTCCCTCTGGAAGACAGAACGTCACGCTGCGGGTTTCTCCACGAGCAAGTTGCGACCGGATATCGATGGAAAGTTGGCTACAAAAGTCGGCGGTATTGTCTCGATGATTTGCACGGGGGCTGAACGGGCGATGTTAGGCACATTTCCGGCGCCGCTTCGTTTTCTGGATGACGGAAATACTCTCGTCCGCGCAAAGGACCTTAACGAGTTTGTCGTTTCGGCCTCCGAAATCCTCGACGAAACGGACGTTCAAATTAGCGAATTGAAGCGGCAAACAGAACTCTCGTCATAGGCATCCATCTTTGTTCGCTTTAATCAATCCTCATTCAGCGAAGCCGAGGGCCCTCACAGCCGAAGGGGGATCGGCTTCTATTTTCCGTCAAGTGTCAACTTCACCGGGCCACCGTCGATCTCTAGTTTGCTGTGTCGCGCCATACTGGCGAAGCCTTCGTACAGGCTTATCGCGACGTCGCGCCACGTAAGCCACCAGCGAGCGGAATCCAGATCATCACTGTCCAGCTTGTTCCCGACCAGTTGATCGGCGAGCTTGGTGATCAATATCGCCGTTGCGTCCGGGCTTAAGCCGTTGAGCTGGAGCAGGACGTATTCGTCCAGCGGCTGCTTCGGGTTGGGCGCGGATCTGGTGACCAGAATGTGAGGGCTTGCCGAGAGATCGAGATTGAGCGCTTTCTCGTATTCCGTGCATCGGTTGGCATCGATTTGCGAAGCGAGATCGGCGCCGGCAAGCTTTCCGTCGACAATCTTGGGCGCTTTTCTCCAGAAGAACACCGCAGCATGATCATTGCCGATTGCACGCGAGAAAGCCTGATAGGCTTGATGCAGTCCGACGATCCGGCTGTCGCTGTTGGGTCCTAGCCATGCCGGGTTTGAAATCAGAAAGAGGGAATAACTCTTGAAGTATCGCGCCTTGGGCTTCGCCAGTTCGTCCGCTGGGAGCGGGTAGCACTTCTGCTTGCCTGTAGCGCATCCCTTCAGAATATCCTGCTTCTCGGCTTCCGTCATAAACCCGGAATAGAAGCTCGGCACATCGCTGCCGGAGTCCAGGTCCCACACATCGCGGCGATATGGCTGATCATCGGCGAAGGCCGCAACGAGTCCGCCGATTTGGCTGAGGGGAGCAGTCAGCGCGCACGCGGCGCTCGTGACCATGAGGCGGCGTCTGTCCATCAAGAGGCTCCCGGTTTAGCGCGCGCGATCTTACGATGTGTGAGCCTGGTATAGCAACCGGGGGGCGGCATTTTTGGGCGCGCGGCGTGGCCGCCGGGCTCTACTGCGCTTACCGAGCCCCGCAGATCCCGAAGCCGGGATGCCGAGTCTCGGCCCTTCGGGGCGATCCCTCGCGCAAGCCATCAGGAACGTCTCGCCGGGAGCACTCGGGAAAGGGTCCCGCCGTCATCTGCGATGCCGCCGTCGCTATCACTGCCCCTGTCCCGGGGCCCTTTTGACTGGTCTTCTCTAACCGGGGTTGGGACGTCAAGTACCAAATCTCATCTGATTACCACATTGTGGCTATGCCTTCCGAACCTACCGTGGCGTTAGAGTTATCCGGCGACCGCACTTCTCTGCGAGGCCGGGATCCCGCCTCATGATGATGTTCGTGAAGAAGTGGCGGGACCATCTCGGGGACGCAGTCACGGAGCGATCGGCTCGCGCTGCAGACCGGTTATCGCCCTCACCATTCCTCGTCCTGCCGGACTCCTTCAAGCTCCCAAGCCTCCAAGGTCTCCTGCGCGACCGCGCGGAAAAGCTTGAGTTGCATGCCGAGTCGCCCCTCGCGCGTAGGCGGATAAGTGAGCTTGCCGCTTCCTACAAAGCTTCCGCCGCTGTTCTCGCAGGCTGCGAACCAGGTTTTGAAATCCCGGCCTTCCTCCAGCTTGGGGATAATCCCGCTGATATCCGGCGTTTCATCCAGAAGCGCAAATCACTCCTGCAACCGTTCGGCAACGAATTGGTGGCGCGCGCCAAGGACGTCGTTCACCAGCGAGTCATAGGTGACGTACAAGTTTGACATATACGGTCGCGTCCTCAATGTTATGGCCTGACAGTAGGTGCGTCTTCTATTGGCCTTCGGGTGGAACGCGATCGCCGCAGACGCCGCAATCCTTGTGGGCTTCCGCACGAGGAATTACGCGTGTTGTTCCGCAGTTGGGACATATTGATGCCTTCATGCCCGCTGGTACGAAGATCGGCTCAGGCTTCTTGACCCGAGGCCAACCCTTGTAGGTGCCTGGCACGAACCGAACCTGCCATTGGCCCTCATCGTTTTTGCGAACCGAATAACCGTTGTCCCGCAGGGAATCCTTGTTCGCATGCCAAATCGGCCAGAACCCGGGTTTGACCGGTCCCCACTTCGCATGGCGCGGCGCCCATCTCGGTTTTGACATCAGCCCCCGTCTAATCGAATACGCGAGACTTCTGTATTCGCCTCCAATGGCTAGAATATATGTGGCTTTAGGGTAGCAATCTATAATTGCGCTGGCTGACCGAGTCGGCAACCCTCAAACAACACTGCTGACCAAGCTGGCCGAGTGATATGGCCGGCGCCCAGGAAAGCGGGGATTGCCTGCGAAACATGCGCAAATCCGCTGCTTCCGGCTTGACCCCCCAAATTGGCTTGTTCTAATTTTGTTCTCAAGTGGGGCGCGGGTCGATTCGATAGGCCCCGCAGCCCTCTTTTCAACGAAAACAGCAAACGTCCCATCCGGGCAGGACCCATGCACGAGATCATCTGTCCCCACTGCGACAAGGCCTTCAAGGTCGATGAATCCGGCTATGCCGACATTCTGAAGCAGGTCCGTGACGCCGATTTCGCAAAGCAACTGCACGAACGGCTGGAGTTGGCCGAGCGGGAAAAGCAGAACGCTGTGGAGTTGGCCAAAGCTCAGGTCAGCGGCGATTTGCACAAGACCGCAGCTGCCAAGGATGCCGAAATCCAGGAGTTGAAGTCCAAGCTGGAGGCGAGCGAGGTCGCTCAGAAGCTCGCGGTTACCGAAGCGCTCGGTGCGCTCGAAAAGGAGCGTGACACGCTAGCCAACTCGCTCGCGCATGCAGAACGGGAGAAGAAGGCTGCCTCAGAGCTTGCTGAGGCACTTCTGGTCAGCGAGCAGCACAAAATCTCTGCTGCTAAGGAAAAAGAAGTCCAGGAGCTGAAGGCTAAGCTTCAAGCGGTCGAGCTTGAGAAGAAGCTCGCCGTGACCGAAGCCGTCGGCGCCATCGAGAAAGAGCGCGATGAGCTGAAGAACGGCATCAAGCAGGCCCAGCTTGAAAAGCAGCTCTCCGAGCAGTCACTCAAGGACAAGTACGAAACCCAGATCAAGGATCGTGATGACGCGATCGAACGCCTCAAGGATATGAAGGCCCGCCTCTCGACCAAGATGGTCGGCGAGACCCTCGAACAGCACTGTGAGACCGAGTTCAACCGGGTGCGCTCGATGGCGTTTCCGCGGGCCTATTTCGAGAAAGACAACGACGCGCGGACCGGCAGCAAGGGCGATTACATCTTCCGCGACTCGGACGAGGCTGCCACCGAGCTTATCTCGATCATGTTCGAGATGAAGAACGAGAGCGATAGAACCGCGACGAAGAGCAAGAACGAGGACTTCCTCAAGGAGCCTCGACCGGGATCGCACCGAGAAGGGCTGCGAGTACGCGATCCTGGTCTCATTGCTTGAACCGGATAATGAACTCTACAATACCGGCATCGTCGACGTCTTCCACCGTTATCCCAAGATGTACGTCATCCGGCCGCAGTTCTTCCTGCCGATGATCACGCTGCTGCGGAACGCCTCTCTCAATTCCCTGAAGTACCGGACCGAGCTGGCGCTGGTTAAGGCGCAGAATATCGACATTACCCAGTTCGAAAACCAGCTGGAGACGTTCAAGAACGGATTCTCGAAGAACACTGATCTCGCTTCCAGGCACTTCCAGACCGCGATCACGGAGATCGATAAGTCCATCGATCATCTGCAGAAGACCAAGGATGCGCTGATCGGCGCTGACCGCAACCTGCGCCTTGCGAATGACAAGGCGCAGGACGTGACGATCAAGAAGCTGACCCGGGGTAACCCCACGATGGCGGCGAAATTCGCGGAGCTTAAGATCCCGCCTGCTGAAGCGGCTGAATAAGGCGCCTCCCTCTTCTGGTCACGACGAGGCCAGGCCGGCGGCTTAAAATCGTGCAATCGCATTCACGATTTAAGATTCTTCCCTGAAGGACTGCGCTCAGCCGACGATATTTGCGCTTCTGTGAGGCGCACTCTGCTTGTCAAGACCAGGTGGTCCCCGGCCACATAGAAGTGTGGTATAGCCGCCACCACTGCATGCAGGGCAGGCGGCTCGACCGGCCAAATCTTGGTGCTGTGCATCTAGCCATATCGAAATCCTTCCTACTTGGCCGAATTCCTTCATCCGCTCTACTTCAGCAGCGCGTCGGCGCCGGCATGCGCCTGCTTCTCTAGTTCTTTGCGCATGAGCCAGTAGACAAGCGGGAGCACTAACGGATTGGCCACTCTGCGTTGGAAGAGGGCATCCTGAAGTTCTCGAGAACGCTTGTCGCATTCGTCATCGTCGCAACCGTTTGCCCGAACCGAATCCAGGAACTTTTCGGCCTCGCCCTTCAAAATCTCGTTTGTTGTCGCGGAGTCGGACTGCCTGAAATGCTCACGGATGGCCCAAAAGATTCCCGGCGATAACGTGGCCGCGATCGCCGCGAAATCGATCATTTTGAGGTCGTTCGCTACGGCGACGATTATCAAGGCGATCGACAAGCTCCCGGCGCCCCAGATGAGGTAGGTTCCGTATTTCTTCCGCAGCGAAGCGTCGTATTGAAGGTTCATCCGTTGGCAGACCAGACGCGCCATCGGGTGCCTCGCGGTCGCCGTGATCCCGACATACCAGCCCGCTATGCTCGATGTGTCGTCGCTCCATCGACGCGCAGCTGCATCGATTGTTTCCGCGTCCTCGCGCTTGCCGGCCACGAAGGAATTCCACGGCATCTTCAGAAGAGTGCAGTCGAATTCCTCGCTGATTTTTGCCGCGACCTTTAATAGCCGGCGCTGCATGCGATCGACCCACATCACGTCCAGGGCAGTCGCAATCAGTCCGTATAGCGCCACATAGGGCCTCGCCTGGGGATACGCCAGCGCCAGGACCGCGCCGACGACCGGCAGCGCAACCGTTAAAGCTATCTGGAAAATCTGATAGCGCGTCGCGTCAGAATAGATGCGCTGGCGGGCCTTGAGCAACCGCCGGAATTCCGGCTTGTCCTGATCCCGTGCGATCGTGTTCATCCGCTACTCTCGCTCATTCGATGACGACATAGAACGGCTTGCTGACGCCGACCAGCACGTCGTCGCTGCGGCGGACGACGAACGCCTCGGCCATGTGGATGCCACGGTAGGCCAGCGTTTCCCATCTTCCGCTCGACCTGTTCGATACTTCGAATCCGCCTCGTCCCGCCTTCGCGGATATCGCCACGGCGCCGGTGTTCGTGATCCGCCACTCGACGTAGTATTCCGGCGGCACGGGCGTGCCGTCGACGAGTGTCGCGCGGAAGGATAGGCCTCCATGCGGCTTCAACATCTGGCCGACGGCGACGGGCCGTCCGACCTGAGCATGGCTGGCGGAGCGCCACTCCGCAGCGACCGCGATGTCCGCCGGCTGGGGCACGCTTCGCCAACGCGGACTCTGCATGTGCGCAGGGCGCGCGAAGCTGGCCGGCAGGATCGATATTCCGTAGTCCCTCACGACGTCGACGATTTCGTTGAGATGGGCCGCAGTCGAGTCCAGGAAGCGGCCGACCAGGGAGGCGCCGTTGCTTTCGGTCAATCCGTCCGCTGCGGCCTTCACGAGGTCGCCCTTGGCGAATTCGGATCCAAACACCTTCTGCCATGCCTTGATAGATTCCTGCCGGCCCTCCGTCGCGTGAGCCTCATCGATCCATTTCCGGTATCGGGCGATCACCGCGCGGAAGTTCGAATACTGTTCGTCCGTGCCGAAGAGCGGCGAGAAATCCTCGCTCGGAAGCTTCGGGTTCGTCACCGTGGGCCTGGTCGAATGCATCCGGAGCCGATCGTCGAGGCGCCCCATCAGGGCCTTGAGGGTCGTAGGCACATCGGCGAACTCGTCGTTGCCCTTTTCGAACCACTGGATCTCGTTGCCGAGGAGGGTCGTGAGCAGAACGGACGGACAGGTGAAGGTCTCCTTGATGTCGCGCAGATACTTCACCAGACGCGTCACTTTCCGGAAGGAATTGTTGCCTGAATACGCGTTCCTCTCCTTCATCCAGTCCGTGTATTCGACCGGCGCCGTCAGTTCGAAGCCGCCTTTCCGGTTGCAGACCTCCATGCTGCCGCTCCAAAGCCGGCCGACGACGCAAGGGGCCAGGTCGATCCTGCGGTCCCCGGCGTAGGTGATCGTGGCGCAGTAGTCCCACGTCCTGGTCTTGTCCTCGTAGGTCTTGCTGCTCGAGAACGCGCGGCCGAGGCTCTCCACGTACTCGGCCGAGGTCCACCCGTCGACCGGATCCACCATCACCAGCAAGTCGGCGTCGAACTCTCCGCTATCGACGGGACGGATGATCGTTTGATGCGCCCAAGAGCCTTGCTCCACAAAGGTGCGGACCTTGGGCTTCCAATCGGACTCCCGGACGAAGGACTTGAGCGCAGGGATGCTGGCTTCCAGGAGATCGATCCTAGTCTTATTGAGATTGACGGTCTCCTTCAGGAAGTCGTCGAACAGCGAGACCAGTTTCATGATGCGTCAGCCTTCGCCGGGTAGTACCGCTTGAAATCATTGTGCCCGGCGAGTGCGCCGGGACGGTAGGGGCTGCTCCGGTCGCGCACTGCACAACGGTCGGAAGCTCGAAGCGCTGCCCGACTGTGGCGTGGACCTTGGCTGCAGCGTCGACGTCGCGGAGCTTGATCTCCCAGTTCTGACCACTGATGCGGCTACGGAGCCAGCGCCAGTTCGGCAGCTTGTCCGCGAAGGCGTCCAGCGTGTCCCGCATGCCGACGACCTCGCAGTGCTGCACGCCGCCGGCGTCCGGATAGACGTAGAGCGCCAGGCCGATGTCGCCGCTGCCCTGCAGCTTCTCGCCGTTCACGAAGATCGGGCCCGTTAGCAGGCCGCCCGGGACGGACACGGCTTCGCGGCACATCCAGTCGAGCGCGACGTCCGACAACCTGGACTCCGGCTCGGGATAGGAACCGCCGACGTCGGAGTGATTGCCGGCGAACCACCACTGGCGGAGCCGTTCGTGTCCGGGGAAATGCGGCGCGCCTTCGTCGCCGCCCCCCAGCCGACGCGGTCGAAATCCTTCCGCGTCTCGTCGATCGCGTTGGCCGAGCGCGCGAAGGCGACATGACGGCTCAGCAGCCGATCGAAATTGGCGCCCTTCCACACGGCCTTGTGGGACCTGAATCCACCCGGCTTGGGGTAGTCGACGATCGTCTTGGTCGTCGACTTGTTCTGCCAATACCAGAACGCGCCCAGCGCGCCGGCGATGATGGCGACCTGAGCGATGAAGCCGGTCAACATGAAGCCGGCACCGAACCACCATGACCACAGAAGCGCGACCAGCACGGACGGAAGAAACCCGGCTGCGAAGGCGGCGGCCGCCACCCCGGCGGCGAGGCCCGCCTGGATGACGAGGTAGCGCAGCCCGCTGGCGCCCAAGGCGGCGACGGTGTCGAACACGCCGATGAAGTAGGGCGCCACGTTCGGATCGGAACCATCGCCGGAGCCGTACTTGAGCTGGAAGCGCCTTGCCAGCTCGAGACGTTCGTCCTCGAATTCGGCTCTCGGATGACCGGCGCCGTGCTCGAGCACGGTGTCGACCGCCTCCCAGGCGATGTCCTTTACGGCCTTCCGGTAGCGCATGAGCGGGCCGTCGGGAGCCTTCGTCGGTACGCCGCAGAGCATGATGAGGTTGGCGAGGCTGCGGACTGTATAGGCGCCACGGCTGAAGCCGAACAGGAAGATCCTATCGCCCTCTTCGTAGTGGTTGACGATGAATTCGTAGCAGTCGGCGATGTTGCGCTTGATGCCCGCGCCGGTCACGGACCCAAGCAGCTTCTGGACGAAGCGGACGGGCGCGGTCAGCGCCGTGGCGCCGATATCGGTGCCGAGCCCGGCGTCGTAGAAGACCACCTGGCGGGACGGATCGATGCCGGTGTCCACGTGGTCGCGCGAAATGCGGTACATCTTGTAGATGTTGCTGATCCGCTGCTCGGGACGAGCGCCGCCGTCCTGACCCGTGCCGTCCGAAAAGACGACGATATTCTTGGGCATAAGCGTTCGCTTCCTGCTCGGGCGACCGCTCAAGGTTGCATCGCCGACTTCCGGGTTGTATCAGGCCTAGGTTGGTCTTTTTCATCCGACTTCGGCTTCTCCCCGGATATGCCGGCGAGGGGCGCGCATTCGGACAAAGATTTTTTCGCCAGGGGCGGATTTTTGTCCGATTCCCTCGCCGAGCGCGGCATAGGGTCTTCGAGACCATGGACGACGAAAGCGGATCCCCGACAGGCGGCGTGACCGCCGCCCCGGAGACGAAGCACCTTGCTCCCGAGGAGGTGCTGGAGAGGCTCGATTCCATGTCCGCCAACGACAAGCGGAAGCTCCGGCTCATAGAGCGGCGTCGGCGGGGCGGCACCGACTTCCAAGAGAACGAGACTCTATTCAGAGGCTGTCTGCCAGGCCATCGTCGGCGAACGTCATTGCCCGCGAGACGAATCCTTCGTGGCATTCCTAGCGCAATCGATGCGGAGCATTGCATCGCACCGCAGGAAAGCGCTTGGCCGCACAGTTCCGCTGATCTCGGACGACCACAGGCCCGGGGGCGGCGAGAAGCAGATCGCGGCGGATCAGCTCGATCAGGAGGCGCTCCTGATCGAGAAGCAGGCCGAAGACGTGACCAAGGTCATTTACGATGCCCTCGAAGACGATGAAGAGGCCCAATTGGCCGTCATCGCCATTTCGGGCCAGAATCGAGGAAAGGCGTTGCGCGATGAGATCGGAGTCGATCAAGCTGGCTATGACTACATCATGAAGCGGATCAGACGGACCTTGACCAAGAAGTTCCCGGACGGATTTCGGTCATGACCGGTAAGCGCACCTCGCAGGACGAGCCTCCGCAAGCTGGACGATGCGATCGACGAGAGCATTCTGGCCGCTTCTTCGGAGGAGCTGCGTGAGGAGCTTCGCGGCGATGGGCATAGACCCCGACGCCGTAGTGTCGGAAATGGACGCGGTCACGGCGCGTACCAAGACCGCGGCCGCGAAGAAGAGCTTGGAGCAGGCCAAGCGAGCAGTTTTGGCCTTCAAAGCCCGCCCGACCAAGTCCTCGCCGGAAGACAGGGACGCCTCCCGGAGAAAGCTGGAAGCGATGCGCGCCGGCGAAGCGACGGGTGCGTTCGACATGATGGCGGCGCGGAAAGGCAAAGGTCTGTCTGATGGCGACGAACGGGGCATGCTGGACGACCTTGCCCAGCTCGCTGCGCTCGAGGCAGAGGATCCGCAGGAGGAAGGATGATCGCGCTCAGTCCCGCCGAGCGCATACTCTATAGCCTGGGGATCGATTCTCCCGGCGGGATAGACCTGGATGCCATCGCGTGGACGCGCGGCGCGGTCGTGAATTACCGGCCGCTCGATCGCTGCGAGGCGACCATCGTCGGGTCGAAGAGAAGGGCGGTGATCACCGTCAACGGTCGAAGCCCTCTTGAACGCCGCCGGTTTTCGCTCGCTCATGAACTCGGGCACTGGCACCATCATAGGGGCAAGATGCTCTTCTGCGGGGGGCGAGACGTCTGCAACTTCGCCAACGGTCCGCTCGACCCCGAGCGCCAAGCGGATGCGTTCGCGTCGGACCTCATTCTGCCGAACTATCTCTTGGGCCCTAGGCTGCGCGGCGCGAAGCGACCGACGCTCGCGGCAGCCAGAGAGATCGCCGAAGAATATTCAGCGAGCCTGACGGCGACGCTCGTCAAGATGACGATCCTGAATCGCTTTCCCATGATCATCGCCTGCTACAACAAGAAGAAGCGGCGCTGGTTCGAGAGGTCTCCGATGGTTCAGCCGTGGTGGTTTCCCTTGGACTCGCTCGATCGCGCGACGTTCGCCGCGGACATGCTGTTCAACGAGACCGCCGAAGAAAACTTTCCGAGGAAGATGCCGGCGGACGCGTGGTTCGGGTTCAAGGGGTGCGATCGTTTCGAGGTCGAGGAGCAATCCTTCCGGTTGCCGGACGATGAAGTTCTGACGGTCTTGAAGCTTCCGGACGAGGCTGTGGCGTAAGGGTGCGGGCTATAGGCGCCGACGTACGACTTGGGTATCATCGAGCGGATGAATGGCGGCTGGCGTGTCACAGACAAGGCGCGCTCGGTTCTCGAGATTATGGAGGCGCGGGCCGCACCCGCCCAAGCAACGGAGTTAACTCCCGTCCGCGCTGTCGAGGAGCCGACGCTGGCCACGACTCAGTCAACGATGCCTTCGATAGCGCCAGTTGGGCGCAAGCGCGACCGAAAGCGGCGCCAGCGGGACACCATACGGCGAAGACAAACGAATGCGTCGTAAGGAAGGTCGGTCGGGGCTGGCAATCTCGACTTTTAAAGCGGCGCATTCGGTTGTGTGACGCACCTAAACCGTTGATTTTACGTGTCTTTATTGATTCGCATAACCTTCATTATGGAATATCCGAAGCGGAGCTTGCGTCAGAATCGCGGCTGCTTGCGACCGAATCGGCGACGATCGTCATGATGCCTGCCGCCACTTCGGTTTTCACATGCTGGGTCATCGATCGTTCCTCTGATCAGGTGCCGTGGAACTCCGGTTTGCTGCTGCCAGGCGGGCGCACCATCTCGAACATGTTTTCTGTCCTGACCTCAAGGTAATCGCCACCCCGGCCCGCGCGGAGTATCGGACGCGCAAGTGCTGTGTTGTAGACACCGTCTTCGATCAACGATTTGTCGATGTACACTGCAACGACCTCGCCGAGCACGAACCATCCTTCGACCTTCTCACCACGCGCATTCGTCAACTGTGAGACCTCGGTGACCTTGCATTCCATCGCGGCCTTGCTCTCACCTACCCGCGGCACGGCTACGTGACGCCCGGGTATTGGAGTCAGCCCCGCTGTCTCGAACTCGCTCACGCCGTGATCGAGAGGCGCCGCCGTCTTGTTCATGCGCTCGCCCAAATCCATCGTAACCAGATTCCAGACGAACTCACGGGTCTCGCTGACATTCTTGACAGTGTCCTTCCATGAAATTGAGGAGAACCCGATTATCGGAGGTTCGTAGAGGAACGCGTTGAAGAAGCTGTATGGAGCGAGATTCAGTTGACCGGCTGCATTCCGCGAGGAAATCCAGCCAATCGGACGCGGCGCAATAATTGCGTTGAATGGATTGTGTCTAAGCCCGTGGCCCTTCGAAGGCTCGTAATAGTGGAAGTCGGCCGGATCCATAGCGTTCCCCAAGGTTGCCGAAGGCCATCCATCGCTGGCCGATCGAGCTCATTCATACCAATCCACGCAGGCCGGACCATGCGTGGGCCCAACCTCGTCAGAACATACGGCGCCAATACACCCGTCTGGAAACGCTCTCGCGATCGCGCGGGCCGCACCCGGTCTTTGCCTGGCATCACCGAGGAACCTGTCAGGCGCTGACGGATGATTCGTTCGGCGTCCGTCGTGATGCGATCATCACTTCCTTTACCGTCGGGATTTTGTGAATGAGACCCGCCACCATGCCGCAACTCCACGCAACCGCCTCGCCATCGACCACCACCTTTGGATAGACACCTGCCACCTGATCGAGGATATCCTCGATCTTGAGCTTCTTCCGCTTTTCCCGTTCGATTTCGAGAAGTTGTTCGACGCCCTTATTGTTCAATACCCCTTTGGTATTGCGCAGCGCGCTTAATCAGACGAGTTCGCTGACGCACTCGCAAGTTAAGAGTCCAAGGGTTACGCCAGGGCGTGGGTCAAAATCCATCGTTGGAGTTGCAAACAAGATTGTTTCCACCGGGAAGCCCTCAACTACACATTAGAGATGATGGCTTGAGATCAGACACCTGGGGATAGCCGTCAAGGGCCATCAAAAGATCAGCTCTGCAAGCATTCACTTCAGCACATGGACAATCCCTTCCTCTCCAACTGGAGGTCTCGGCACCCCCTCTCCATTACCTTCGCTGCTGTGAGCGTTTGCTCGTGTGGTTGAGGGGCGTTTATGTGAAGCATATCCGGTAGCTATTTGCGAGATCTAAAGAGCGTGTGGCCGCGTATGCGGAGACAGGACCGCTGAGTTGTGTATGTTTCCGATCTTAACCTCGGTATCGCTAGCGCCAGGATCGTATTTCGTTTGCGCGAATGCGGCACCTCGCGAAAAAGGAGAACAAAAAAGGAGAACGATGGCAGCTTTCCAAATACCGATTTCATCTTTGAATCGATCATTGACTGCCTTTTGAAAATACCTAGTCACACATGCTCTCGGGTCGCCCGTCCAAACGACGTTAGACCGACGAATCGTACGCGCGAAGAACAGTGCCCGCCAAGCGTCATTGCTCGGCATTTATCGCAGCCGCCTGGAAATGTTGTAGAACCTAATAAGCAGGAAGCCACGAAAGGTGCCACCGTCGGTTTCGATATGCTCAAGATTAGTCCCGGTAACAAGACGCTAGTCGATCGAGTGCTCTCCGATAAGCGTCGAAAGAATCTTGACCCAGCGAAATCGCCTCGTCGAAGCCTTTGCCAACCTCCGCTTCCATCTGCTGCGCAGTTTTGACTAACACCGCCTCAGGAATGTGCCGCAAACCGTGGCTGAACACAGCAGCGGCCATTTGTATTTCACAGGCTCGTTGAAGCATCATCATCCGAAACAGGCACGCCGCAGCAGTCCGCCCTAAAGTCAGCAATCCGTGATGACGCAGGATGAGAAAATTCTTGCTGCCGAGGCTGCTGACCAGCCGGGGCCGCTCATTGTCGTCGGTCGAGATGCCCTCGAAATCGTGATAAGCAATTTGTCCATGCAGCATCGCACCATAGAAATTGTGCGGTGAAAGCCCCTCCTCGCTGCATGCCACAGCAACGCCTGCCGTGGTATGGGTATGAGCGATGAAGTGCGCATCTTCCCTCGCTCCGTGAATCGAGGAGTGTATCGTGAAGCCGGCGACATTGACGCGCCCCTCGGCGCTATCAACCTTCTTGCCATCTATGTCAATCTTGATCAGATTCGAAGCAGCGACTTCCGAATAGCGAAGACCAAACGAATTGATAAGGAAATGGCGCTCCGGGCCAGGCACCCGAGCGGTGATGTGGTTATAAATGTGCTCGTACCAGCCATTGAGGTGGAAAATGTGGTACAGAGCAGCAAGATCCTCGCGGAGGCGACGCTCTTCCTGCGTGACGGCCTTATCAGCGATTCTCTTGGCCGATCCTTGGATGATCATGACCCGTCCTTTGCTTGTAGAGCCACATTGCTCTTGATTGGCTGAAGCTTTGTCCAATAGTCGAAGCACGACAATTGAATTGTTTTCGTGCTTACTGAAATTTTTTCCCGCTATGTTGCGGATCAATGCAGACTGAGAAGAAGAGCCGCTTGCGCGCGGCGGTCCTAGGCGCCCGACGCGGGTGTGCTGCAAGGCGCAATATCCCGCTGAACATCGTCAGGCCTTGTTAAAATCAAGGCCACGGAGCGACGTCTGCGATGATCTAGCCAAAGGGAGAAACGACCGATAGGCCGCGTGATCAGCACGCCGCGCCTCGGTGCGAGGGCTTTCGCCCAAGATATTCAATTGTTGGAAGCTCACGTGAGGTGGGCGGCGGCATCCTCCGCTGCAACTTCCGCCTCGCGTCGTCGGACTGATGACGTAGAGCCGGTTGCTCGTGGTCCGCCTGACGACGCACCCACCCTCCCGGAACGCCGCGACCAGACGCAAGACGTGATATTGCCGCGCCGGGAGCTTGTGTCCCCGGGTCAGCTTACCCCGCATTTCGCCTTCCGGTTTAGCCGGGAGGAGCAGCAGGGCATCGTGCCATATGGCGGCAGGTCCGGCCCGTCCCGAGCCGGCCCGCTCTCTTGAACAAATGACGTCGATGCCCGCAAGGCGCGCCTCTCGTATCGTTCGAGAGACCGGTGCCACGACGATCCACTATCTCTGTGATTTCGGCGAGAGCTGGGATCATGTGATCAAGCTCGAAAGGTGGTTCGAGAACATGCCGACCGGCGACCGGTGATCCCGGCTATTTGAGCTGCACTCGCACTTGAAAATGACGCGAGAATTGACTTTTCTTGCCGATCTCGCGGCAGCAGGAGGACGTCGCGAGCGTGATACTATGTTGCAGAAGGTGTTCGCGCAGGTGTCGCGTTCCTTCTGGGCGAGCGCAGCCGTGGTTGTGACGGCAAACGCTACGACCACCGCGCAAGCATCGGCAATCGGTGCTGTAAAGAGCATTGTGCTCCTTGGGATGTCTTGTTTAGTTCTTCTTCCATTTTGGGATCAGGTTCTGAGCTACGCGCGCGACCTGCCTTGCGCCGTGCGGCACGAGGTAGATGACGAGGAACAAGAGCACGCCGAACACCGCGCCGGAGAGGCCTTTGGAGATGCCCTCGGCGATGTTCGGCACGAAGATGATGAAGGCAGCGCCGACGAACGAGCCGGGCAGCCAGCCGACGCCGCCGACGACCATGCCGAGGAAGAGCTGGATCGCAAGCGTGATGGTGAAGCTGTCGGGCGCGACGAACTGCACCGCGATCGCGCTCAGGCCGCCGGCGACGCCGGTGATGCCGGCGGAGACGCCGAACGCCAGCGTCTTGTAGAGCGCCACGTTGACGCCCATCGCCGATGCCGCGATCTCGTTGTCGCGGATCGCCATAAAGGCGCGGCCGGAGCGAGAGCGCAGCAGGTTGACCGAGAAGATGTAGATCGCAAGCACGACGGCGAGCGTGAAGTAATAGAGCCACGTGTCCTGCGACACCGGCAGCCCGAACGGCGCGTCCGGCTTGGTGACGACGAGGCCCTGCACGCCGCCTGTCCACGGCTCGAGGAAATTCAGCTTCAGAAGCTGCGGCATCGCCGTGGCGAGTGCGAATGTCGCAAGCGCGAGATAAACACCGGACAACCGTAGCGCCGGCTGGCCGAACAGGAAGCCAACGCCGAAGCAAAGCACGCCCGCGACCGGCAGGCAGAGCACGTAGTTGATGTTGAACTGCTCCATCATCACGGCGGTGACA